>DATLBM010000114.1:0-4534 GCA_035526885.1 Thermoanaerobaculia bacterium
GGTGAGGAAGAAGTCGGTGAGCAGGATGATCAGCGACGCCGACACGACGGCGTTCGTCGTCGCGCGGCCGACGCCTTCCGCGCCGCCGCTCGTGTGGTAGCCGCGCACGCAGCCGGTCAGCGTGAGGATCAATCCGAACACGGCGGACTTGATCACGCCGCTCCACACGTCGCTCATCGCCAGGAACTGAAACGTGTTCTGTTTGTAGACGACGGGATTGGACTTGAGCAGCTTCACGGCGACGAGGTAGCCGCCGTAGATGCCGAGGGCGTCGCCGAGGACGCAGAGGAAGGGAAGCATGATCAGGCCGGCGATGACGCGCGGCACGAAGAGATATTGAATGGGCTCGGTGGCCAGTGCTTTCAGCGCGTCGATCTGTTCGGTCACCTTCATCGTGCCGATCTCCGCGGCCATCGACGACCCGATCCGGCCCGCGACCATGAGTCCGACCAGCACCGGCGCGAGCTCGCGCAGCATCGCCAGCGACACGACGCTGGCCACGAACTGTTCCGCGTTCACGCGCTGGAAACCGGCGAACGTCTGCAGCGCGAGCACCATGCCCGTGAACATCGTGGTCAGGAAGACCACGGGGATCGAGTCCACGCCCACGCGCACCATCTGCTTGAACCACTCCTTCACGTCGTACGGCCGGCGGAAGGCCCAGGCGAAGGTGCGCCACAGCGCGTCGAACCAGACGCCGGTCTGCTCGAAGAACAGGATGAAGCGGCGTCCGATGCGATCGAGGATGGTGATCATGAGCGATACACGCGCGGCACGCGCGCGCTGACGTTGCAGAACACTTCGTACGAGATCGTATCAAGTTTCGCCGCCAGCTCTTCTGCAGTGATCGCCCCGCCCAGGAGCACCACTTCGTCGCCCAGTGCGACGCCGGGAACGTCGGTGACGTCGATGGTGACGAGGTCCATCGACACGCGTCCCACGACGGGAGCGCGTTGTCCCCGCACCAGCACTTCGCCGCGATTGGAGAGGCGGCGGTTGTAGCCGTCGGCGTAGCCGACCGGCAGCGTGGCGATGAGACTCGGGCGTTTGGTGACGAAGGTCGTGCCGTAGCCGATGGCGTGTCCGGGCGGAAGCTCTTTCAATCGCGCGATGGCGGTCCGCCAGCGCATGAGCGGCTCGAGGCGCGGTGAGCTCACATCCAGAGGTTCCGCTCCGTACAGCGCGATGCCCGTGCGCACGTAATCGCCCGGCGTGATGCCGCGCACGGTGGCGGCACTGTTCGCGGCGTGATGCTTCGGCGCGTCGATCCCCGCCTCGCGCAGCGTCTCGACGAGCGTGTTGAAACGGGCGAGCTGGTACTCGGTGAACGGATCGCCCGGATCGCTGGCGTTCGCGAAGTGCGTGTACAGCGCGTCGATGCGCAGCCGCGGCGCGGAGCGAATCAGCTCCACGGCCCGCGGGAGCTCGGTCTCGATCACGCCCATGCGTCCCATGCCCGAGTCGAGCTTGAGATGGATGCTCACGTCTTTCTCGCGCGCCACGCGCGCCACGATCTCCAGCTCCTCGGGACCGGGCACGCCCATCGTGATGTCCCGCTCGATGGCCGTGCGCACCTGCGGCTCGCTGAGCGGGCCGAGGACGAGGATGGGCACCGTGATGCCCGCGTCGCGCAGCTGAAGCGCTTCTTCGAGCAGCGCCACGCCGATCATGGCCACCTTCTCCGGCGTGCAGCGCCGCGCCAGCTCCACGGCGCCGTGGCCGTACGCGTTCGCTTTCAACAGCGCGATGACGCGCGTGTGCTGCGGGATGCGCGCGCGGATCGCATCGAGATTGCGATCGAAGGCGCGGAGGTCGATCTCGGCCCAGGTGGGGCGGATTGCGTCCATCATCGGGTCAGCTTCTTCGTCACACCGAGAACACATTCACATTCTGCCCATTCATCGGCCGCGATCGATCCGATGCAAGAAACAGGATCGCTTCCGCGACCTCGTCCGCCGTCATCGAGGCGGGCGCGCCGCCGCTGGCCTCCGCCCACATCGGCGTGTCCACCGCGCCGGGGCTCACGCAGTTCACGCGCACCCCGTGCGACTTCACCTCCACCGCCAGCGCCTCGGTCATCGAGATCACCGCGCCCTTGCTCGCGCAGTACGACACCCAGCCCGGAAACTTCTCCGGACCGACGACGCCGCTGATCGAGGCCACGTTCACGATCGCGCCGCGGCCGCGCTCGAGCATTGAAGGCAGCGCGCGGCGGCAGGTCATGAACATCGAGTCGACGTTGACCTCGAACATGCGCCGCCACTGCTCGTGCGTGATCTCGACGAGCGGCGCGGGATCGATCATGCCCGCGTTGTTCACGAGCACGTCGCACTTGCCGAAGCGCGACTCGGTCAGCGAGAACAAGCGTTCCACGTCGGCGAGGTCGCTGACGTCGCCCGGCACCGCGAGCATCGCATCGCCCGCGATCGTGCGCAGCGCCTGCGCGGAGCGGGCCATGATGGCCACGCGAGCCCCGCGCGACGCGAGCAATTCCGCGGTCCGTCTGCCGATGCCCGACGATGCGCCGGTCACGATCGCCACTCTTCCGTCAAATTCACTCATATAATCGACCTCAGGCTAACCCAACAATTTGAGCGTGAGGAGAAGCCAATGAATCCCGAATTGAACAACGTCCTGCAAGCCGTCTTCCGCTGGGCACACGTGGTGGCGGGCGTGATGTGGATCGGCCATCTCTGGTTCTTCAACTTCGTCAACGGACACGTGGCCAAGGCGCTCGACGGCCCGACCAAGAAAGTGGTCGTCCCCGAGCTCATGCCCCGCGCGCTGTACTGGTTCCGCATGGGCGCGCTGTGGACCTGGATCACCGGCATCCTGCTGGGCGGCCTGATCTACTACCACGGCAAAGTCGTCTTCGAAGATCCGAATCAGGGCAATCCGTGGCTGTGGCTGGCCATCATCCTGGCCATCATCATCGTCGGATTCCTGATCTACAACTTCATCATGAAGGCGATCAAGAACGTGGCCGTGGCCAGCGCCATCTGCCTGGCGATCCTCGCGGCCGTGTACTGGTTCCTCGAGAACTACGGCCACTTCAGCGGCCGCTCGCTCTACATCCACGTCGGCCTGATCCTCGGGTCGATGATGGCCTTCAACGTCTGGATGGTGATCTGGCCCGCGCAGCGGAAGCTCATCGCCGCCACCGCCGGCGGCACCGCGCCGGATGCGAACCTGGCCGCGCTGGCCGGTCTGCGCTCGCGCCAGAACACGTACATGTCGGTGCCGCTCATCTTCACGATGATCAGCAATCACTATCCGACGATGTACGGTGGCCAGTATCGCGACGCGTGCATCGTCGGCGTCGTCGCGATCGGCTTCGGCATCGTGTGGTGGCTGTACAAGGTTTCCGCGGGCGCCGGTCCCAAGTCCTATTGATGCGTCTCTATCAAGTCGACGCGTTCACCGCGCAGGCATTCCGCGGCAATCCCGCCGCGGTCTGCCTGCTGGATGCGGAGCGCGACGATGCCTGGATGCAGAACGTCGCCGCGGAGATGAATCTCTCCGAGACTGCGTTCCTCCTTCCGCGCGGCGACGAATGGTCGCTGCGCTGGTTCACGCCGGCCGTCGAAGTGGCGCTGTGCGGCCACGCCACGCTCGCCTCCGCGCACGCGCTGTACGAAGAGCGCGGACTGACGTCGGCGCGATTTCACACGCGCAGCGGCGTTTTGACCGCGGATCGCAATGGCGACTGGATCGAGCTCGATTTTCCCTCGACGCCACCCATCGCCGCGGATGCACCATCGGGACTCATCGAATCGCTCGATGTGAATCCGCTCTGGATCGGACGCAACAAGTTCGATTACGTCATCGAAGTGGCATCGGAAGACGAGGTGCGCGCGATCGAGCCTGATTTCGCGCGGTTGCGCGGAGTCGAAGCGCGCGGCGTGATCGTCACCAGCCGCGGACGCGAGCACGATTTCGTCTCGCGTTTCTTCGGACCCGCGGTCGGCGTCGACGAAGATCCGGTCACGGGATCCGCGCACTGCGCGCTCACGCCGTACTGGGCGGCGAAGCTCGGACGCGAATCGATGACGGCGTACCAGGCCTCGAAGCGCGGCGGCATCGTGCGCGTGCGTCTGGCCGGCGATCGCGTGAAGCTCGGCGGCCAGGCCGTCACGGTGTTGCGCGGAGAGCTGGTTTGACCATTCGCGAGATGCTCGAGCGGATCGAGTACGAAACGCTCGTTCCGCAGGCGGCCAGGAGTGCGGAAACGCGCGGCCGCGATCGTGCCGAGGAAGAGGACGACATCCGTCCGTCGTACCAGCGCGACCGCGACCGCATCCTTCACTGCAAGGCCTTCCGCCGGCTCAAGCACAAGACGCAGGTGTTTCTCGCCCCCGAAGGGGATCACTACCGCACGCGTTTGACGCACGTGCTGGAAGTGACGCAGATCGCGCGCACGATCGCGAAGTCGCTCCGCCTCAACGAGACTCTCGCCGAAGCGATCGGTCTCGGCCACGACCTCGGCCACTCCGCATTCGGCCACGCCGGCGAGGCCGCGCTGAACAAGCTCGTG
>DATLBM010000115.1:0-17269 GCA_035526885.1 Thermoanaerobaculia bacterium
CTCGGCGACCTCTCGGAGGAGGAGCTTGGCGCGCGAACGCTGCTCGACGCAGGACGGGCTTCAGCCCGTCCCGACGATCCGCACATGGACGGGCTGAAGCCCGTCCTACGTCAGCTCGTCCAGGCGCGCCGCATCCTCGAAGTCACCGTCGCCAGGGAAAAGCGATTCATCGCCGTCGAGGACGCCTCGCGCTACCGCGACGCGCTCGGCACCCCGATTCCGCACGGCGTCGCCGAGCGCTATCTGCAACCCGTGCAGGACGCGGTCGGCGATCTCGTGTTGCGCTTCGCGCGCACGCACGGCCCCTTCGTCCCGCAGGACGTGGCCCGCCGCTACGGCCTCGGCGTGGCCGTGGTCACGCTCACGCTCGAGCGCTTCGTCGAGCGCGGACGTTTGATCGAAGGCGAGTTCCGTCCGCAGGGCACGCAGCGCGAGTGGTGCGAGCAGGACGTGCTGCGCACGATTCGGCGCCGCTCGCTCGCGAAGCTGCGCAAGGAGGCGGAGCCGGTCGATCAGTTCGTGCTGGCGCGGCTCTTCACGAACTGGCAGGGCGTCACGCGCAAACGCCGCGGACTGGACGCGCTGCTCGAAGTGATCGAAACGCTACAGGGCTTCCCCATGGCCGCATCGATCTTCGAAAGCGAGATCCTCGCCGCGCGCATCACCGACTACAAGTCTTCGGATCTCGACACGCTCTCGGCCGCCGGCGAGATCGTCTGGGTCGGCGTCGAGCCGCTGGGGGAGCGCGACGGACGGATCGCCATTTACCTCACCGATCATCTGCCGCTGCTGCATCAGCCGCAGACGCCAGTCGAGTCAGCGATCATCGACTACCTGCGTACGCACGGCGCGTCGTTCTTCAACGTGATGCAGGGCGCTGTCGGCGGCTTTCCCGGAGAGCTCACCGACGCGCTGTGGGACCTCGTGTGGAAAGGACTGGTCACGAACGACACGTTCCATGCGTTGCGCGCGTACACGCGGTCGTCGAAGGGACGCGCGCAGCCGCGCGCTCAAGGCTTCCGGTCGCGCCGCGTCGCCGCGCCGTCGACGCAGGGACGCTGGTCGCTCGTGCCGAATGCGAGCGGCAATGACACGCAGCGCGCGGCGGCGCTCGCGCAGCAACTGCTGTCGCGCTACGGAGTCGTCACGCGCGAGGCACCGGCGCTGGAGAACATCTTCGGCGGCTTCTCCGCGGTCTATCCCGTGCTGCGCGGGATGGAAGACGCGGGACGCATCCGCCGCGGCTACTTCGTCGCGGGACTGGGCGCCACGCAGTTCGCGTCCGGCGGCGCGATCGATCTCCTTCGTTCGCTGCGCGACGAGCCGGAGACGCCGGAGACCGTGATGCTCGCCGCCACCGATCCCGCCAATCCGTACGGCGCGATCGTGAAGTGGCCGGAGTCGAACTGGATGCTCTCGCGCAGCGTCGGCGCGGAAGTGATCCTCGTGAACGGCCTCATGGCCTGCTACGTCTCGCGCGGCGAAAAGCAGTTCTACGTGTTTCTGCCCGAGGATGAGCCGTCGCGGTCGATGGTGGCGCGGGAGGTGGCGAAGAAGCTCGCGGCGCTGGTGACCGAGGGCGGGCGGCGGGCGCTGCTGATCGCGGAGGTGAACGACGAGCCGGCGTCGCGGTCCGTGCTGGCGCCGTTCCTGGCCGAGGCGGGATTCAGCGCCACGGCCATGGGCATGCAGCTCAGGGCCAAACATGCCTGAGGGAGACACGATCCATCGCGCCGCGCGCACGTTGCACGCGGCGCTCGCAGGCAGAGTGATCACGCGATTCGAGACCGTGTTTCCGCAACTCGCGCGCGTGGAAATGACCGGCCGCACCATCGAGCGCGTCGACGCCGCGGGCAAGAACCTGCTGATGCATTTTTCCGGCGATGCGCATCTGCGCACGCACATGCGCATGAACGGCTCGTGGCATCTCTACCGCCCCGGCGAGAAGTGGCGGAAGCGCTTTTTCGAGATGCGCATCATCATCGAGACGGATGCGTGGGTGGCCGTCGCGTTCAACGTCCCTGTTGCGGAGATGCACGACTCCCGGTCGCTCGAGCGCCAGGACGACCTCCTGAACATCGGTCCGGACTTCCTCGGCGAAACGTTCGACTGGGATGAAGCGAAGCGCCGCATCCGCGAGAAGCCCGACGAAGACATCGCGGACGTGCTGCTGAACCAGCGCGTGGTCAGCGGCATCGGCAACGAGTACAAGAGCGAGCTGCTCTTCATGACCGGCGTCAGTCCGTTCGCGAAGATACGCGATCTCGGCGACGAGCAAATCGATCGCATCCTGAAGACGTCGCGCAAAGTGATGCAGGCCAACATCGCCAAGCGATCGCCGGCGCGCATCACCACGTTCAGCCTCGATCCTTCCGCGAGTCAGTACGTGTACGGACGCGGAGGGAAACCCTGCCGCAGGTGCGGGGCGGCGATTCAGTACGCAAAGCAGGGTAAGGATGCGAGGGGGACATACTGGTGCCCGGTGTGTCAGGCAAAAGGTAAAAGCTGAAAGTGATGCACTTTTACCTTTGACCTTTTGCCTTTAACCTATGCACCCATGCCGATCAACCTTCCGAAGGGTCTCACCGCCGAGGAGATCCGCGTGCTCCAGGAGTTCCGGCGGCTGAACGCCGAAACGCTGCCGCTCGACACCATCAAGGCCATCAAGCATCCCATCGGGGCGGTCGGGGAAAAGCCGGCCGCGTCGCTGGCGGGCAAGGGCTACCTGGTCGCGGAGGGCGACGGCTTCAGCGTCACGCCCGCGGCGAAGGACTTTCTGGCCATCGACGCCAAGCCCATGGTTGAGGAAACGAGCGACGCGGCGGCCTCGGCGGCGGAGAATCCGGACGCGGACGGCGTCTGATTGCACAACATTGAGTGCAGGTAATCGTGAGCGATAACCTGCACCTTTTCAGTGACTTACGCGCTGCGGCCACATTCCTATTTTGACGGGTCAATCCGTGACTCAGGCGTAAACTCCATTGACTCAACGACTTAACGCGGCTACACTTTGCGCCTGAGGATTCAGATGACGCATGGCGACAAAGCAAAAGCCAAAACCGGCAAAAGCAGCCAAGCCTCAGCAGCAGCAAAAAAAAGCAGCCCCGCCGTCAAAGAAGCCGCCGGCAAAGCCGTCCAAGGTAAAGGCGGCGGTAAAGTCGCTCCTCAAGGCGGTTCCAAAGGCGGCGGCGAAGGCGCTCAAGCCGGCAAAATCAGCATCAAAAAAGCCGGAGCCGAAAAAACCAGCGCCGCCCCCGCCGAAAAAGGCAGCGCCGGCGCCGGCAAAGAAGGCGGCGGCTCCGCCAAAGCCGGCAAAGCCGCAGCCCGCGAAACCGAGCCCGGCTCCTTCTCCAACCCCGTCATCGCCAACGCCTTCAAGCACGCTCTCAAGAAGTATCCCAACGCTTTCCGCAAGCTCACCGACTGACGGGGGGGGCGTTCGCTACCTCTCCGTGCAGGACGTCGTGGAGCTGCATCGGGCGGTGTGTGCGGAGTTCGGCGGCAACCAGGCGCATCCCGGCGTGATCGACTCGCAGTTCGGCCTCACCAACGCCGTCCAGCGTCCGCAGCTCATGACCCTCGGGCGCGAAGCCTATCCGACGTTCTCCGACAAGGCCGCGGCCTTCGTGTTCGCGCTGCTGCAGGCGCGCCCGTTCCGCGGCGGCAATCGCCGCGTGGCGCTGGCCTCGCTGCTCGCGTTCTGCGAGTTGAACAACCGCAATCTCGACGCGCGCGTCTTCGACGAGAGGACCGCCGAGACGCTCCTTCGCCGCGCCGGCGGCTATCGCGAGATGGGCATTCCGCCGGAAAACATCTTCCGCGAGTTGAAAGAGACGCTCACGCGCTCCATTCAGTGACGGCACGCTTCGTGATCCTCCGCGCACCGGAGGATCACGAATGGCCGCAACGAAAAAGACCGCGACGAAGAAACCCACCGACGCGATCGCGCTGCTCAAGCAGGATCACGAGAAGGTCATGGGACTTCTGGAATCGCTCGAGCGCGCGACCGGCGCGCGGCGCACGAAGCTCCTGGTGCAGATCGAAGAGGAGCTCAAAGTCCACACCACCATCGAGGAAGAGATCTTCTATCCGGCGTTCCGCGAAGCCGCGACGAAGAAAGACGATCAGACGATGTACTACGAAGCCCTCGAGGAGCACGGCGTCGTGAAGACCGTCCTCCCCGACGCGGCGAACGGCGAGAACGACGAAGAGCTGAAGGCGAAGGCGAAAGTGCTCAAGGAGCTGGTCGAGCACCACGCCGACGAAGAGGAGAAGGAGATGTTCCCGCGCGCGAAACAGGTCATGGAGCGCGACGAGCTGCGCGAGCTCGGCGAGCGCATGGCGGCGCGGAAGAAAGAGCTGACGGGACGGGCGGGCTAACGCCCGCCCTCCCTTCGTCTCTCCGTTGCTGACGCCTCGGCGCCGCTTCGGTGCAGCTCCGCGTTGATGCGGCCGAGGAGGATGCGTGCGACGCGGAGGTCATGGCCGGCGTCGATGAGCAGCATCGTCAGGTCGCCGCCGCCCCACATCAGTCCGGCCAGCACGAGCATCTGCGTGATCTCGCCGATCAGCGTCGGCAGCGCCTCGGAGGCGTCGCTCGTGACGCCCGCGACGATCTCGCCGATCAGCATCACGATCATCAGCACCGCCAGCACCTTGAACAGTCGCGCGATGTAACGCAGCGTGATGTACGGTTCGAGATCCTGGGAGCGCACTTCCTCATCCACTCCGCGCTTGTCCCCCTCGCGCACCGGCGGCGCGCCGCACGTCGGGCAGACCACCGACGGGTCGGTGCGCGTGCTCTGACATTCGGGGCATGAGAACTCTGTAGCCACTGCTACCTCCTTCGAAACTAACCGCTGCCTGTACCGCGCCAGCGGGCGCGAGAGCCGCGCACGTCGACGTGTGTGAAAGGTCCGTGCCCGCAGCACGCGACATAGACGCCGATCCCGCCGACCAGCGATCGATTCTGCTGCTCCACGCGCTCCGCGGCGCGCGCGAATCTCTCCGCATCGGCGACCGTCACGCGGCGGTCCCCGGTGATGTCGTCGGGCTGGCCGTCGCGGTTGTTGTCGACGTACACGTCCGAGGCATCGCCGTACATGTGCCGCGACAGGTTCGCGCGCCCCTGCGTGTTGCCGCCGCCCGCGTTGTACCGCGGCGTGCGGAAGCCGCTCATGATGTGCACGTGCTCCACGCGCACGCCTTCTTTCTTCAACTCGTCGATGGTCAGCTCGAGCTTGTCGATCAAAAGCGGATCGATGAAGACGTACTTCGGCCAGACGTTGAACTGGTCCTTGGTCAGGAACTGCTTGATCTGAAAATGCTCGGAGATCTGGAAGTCCTGATTCTCGGGCGTGACCTGGATGAATCCGGCCGGCGCGGCGTAGCGCGGCGTGCGCGGAACACCTCCGCGCTCGAACGGCCAGGTCCCCAGGAAATACGAGCCGATGCGGCCGCCGCGCTTCTGCGAGCGCGGGACGAGCGTGACGATGCTGATGTCCTCGATCTCGCGCGATGCCTCGTCCATCTTCACCGCGAATTCGTAGATGCCCGGCTTTGCCGGCGCGCGAAAGTCCGCCGGCAATCCGTCGATCACCGCGGTCGCACCACCCGGCGCGGACTGCACGACGCGCGATCCCGGCAGCGCCGGCGCGTACCGCAGATCGCCGCTGATGCCGCGCAACGGATGCAGGAATCCGAGCATGGCGTCGGAGAGATACGTGGTTTGAGGCACGCCCGGCGTGACCGATCGCGTGATGCTCTCGATGGGCGACGGCGGCGGCTCGGCCGGCTCGGTGTGCTCCCCGCCTTCGATGGGCACGGGCGTGTCGCGCTCCTCCTGCAGCCGTGCGATGGCCGCCACCCACATCGTGCCGTAGAGCAGCACGACGATCACCGCCATCCACGTGAAGACGTGCTCCTGCCGCGCGGTCCTCAGACCGCCGTGGATGCGATGGCGCTTCGGCGCGTCGGGGAAAAGGGGTGAACCGGGTTCAGGCACGCGACGGCGCGGTGGTTCACGTGGCGTGCCCGCTGCGCCCGGGGGACGACCGGGGGCCTCCGGCGGCCCGGGGCTGCGAGCCCCGGACCCCGCTGACAGGCCGAGCCTCCGCGCGACAGTGTTCGTTAATCTCGCAGACGTGTCGCGGAGGCTTGGCCTGTCAGACGGGTCCGGGCCCGTGGGCCCGGCCGCCGGAGGCCTCTCGTCGTCCCCGAGCGCAGCGAACACGCTACGGAAAGTACCCGCGCGGCGCGCGGATGTTCTGGCCACCGCTCGACACCACTTGCAGCGAGCGCCACTGGTCCGGCGTGTTCGCCTCCGAGTAGAAGACGATCTGGTACTGCTGCCGCAGCTCCTGCGCGATGCGCGTGTACACCTTTTCCAGTTCCCGCTCGCTCTGGATGATGAAGTACGTCGCGCCCGTGTCCTCGGCGATCCTGTCCAGGCGGCGCGCCTGCACGCGTCCGACGCCGAACTTCATCCAACGGGACAGCGTCTTGTTCTTCACCACCGGATAGACGGGCACGCCCGCGTAGCGCGCGTAGTGCACGAGGTGGTCGAGCTTGAACTTACTGCCCTGATCGACGCCGTCCGTGAGCACCACCAGCGCCGCGCGTCCGGGCACTTTCTGGATCTGGTAGAGCATCTCGATGACGCTGTCGTAGAGATGCGTCTCGCCGATCGGCTTCACCACGTCCACCGCCTGCGCGACGCTGTTCCAGTCGTTCGTGTAATCCGTGAGCCAGAACGTGCGCTGATTGAATCCGGCCAGCGCCAGGCGGTCCTGCGGCCGGAGCAGCGCGCGTGCGAACTGCTTCGCGGCGGCCTTCACGACCGGCAGCTCCTCGAGCATCGATTCCGAGTAATCGATCAGCAGGATCACGTGCAGCGGCTGATCGCTCGCGGCGACGAGGTTCTCGACGTTGCGGCGCTGGCCGTTGTCGAGGAGCGTGAGCTGGTCCGCGCGCAGCGGCGCGCCGCCGGCGACCGAGACCGGGATCTGCTGCACGGTCACGTCCGTCTGCAGGTTCGCGCGATCGCCGAAAAACCAGACGTCGTTCGCTTCCTCGCCGCGAGTGCTGCGCGCGACGACGCGCGCGTACACGGCGTTCGGATGCTTCGCCGCATCGACGGCCGCGCTGTACGGCGGAGAGGCCGCCGTCCCCACTTTCTCTTCGCCGACGTAGAAGTCCACGGCGCTGATCGAGATCTCCGAGGGACGGAGCACGTTGGCGTGCAGCTCAGCGTTGCCGGTTTCCGGCCACTGCGGCGGGGCCTGCATCTTCACGCGGAACGGCGGGCGCGGATCGTTGACGACCATCTCGTCCTCGCCCACCACGTTGCCCTGCGCGTCGTAGCCGACCGCGCGCATGCGCAGGCGGCGGATGTAGAGGCCGACGTTCACCTGCGCCGTCATGCGCGTGCCCTTGGTCTCGGCGTACGGAACGCCGTTGATGAGCAACGCCAGTTTTTCGACGGGCGCTTCGGCGGCCACCGGCACGAGCAGCGTTCCCGACACCAGGCCGGAAGGTTTTTCGGTGATGCGCACCGTTTGCGCGCTGACGGACGCCGTCAGCAGGAGGATCGCGAGATATCGGGTCATTTTCGAAATACCTTGTAGAGATCGACGCGCTTCGTCTTCGCCAAAACGGGCTTCCACAGATCGCCCACATCCTTGAGACGCGCGACGGCGTTATCGATTCTGAAGTCGTCAATGTTCACGCCGCGCTCGACCTCGTCCCACGTCACCGGCACCGAAGCGCCGGCGAACGGCGTGGGGCGAATCGAATAGATCGATGCAAGCGTGCGGCCCCACGCGTTCTGGTTGTAGTCGACGAGCACGCGGCCGTGCGGGCGGTTGGCCTTGCGGTACTCGGCCGTGATGATGTCCGGGTGGCGGTTCTCCAGCTCCAGCGCCACGGCCTTCGCGAACGCCCACACTTCCTTCTGCGTGGGCCCGCGCTTGATGGGGATGTAGACGTGGATGCCTTTCGAGCCGGTGGTCTTCGGATACGACGGCATCTTCAGCGCGTCGAGGATGTCGCGCGTGCGCAGCGCGACCTCGCGCACGCGGGCGAAGTTCGCGCCCGGGCCGGGATCGAGATCGAAATGGAGAAAGTCGGGACGGTCCGTGTCGTCGCAGCGTGCGTACCACGGGTTGAGATCGATGCAGCCGAGGTTGATGAGCCAGAGCAGCGAGGGGAGATCCTGGACGATGGGGAAGTTGATGATGCCCGCCGAGCCGTGATCGATGACGCAGATCTCGATCCATTCCGGCCGCGGCTCGGGCGCGCGCTTCATGTAAAAAAAGTCGCCCTCCGCGCCGTTCGGATAGCGCTTCATCACCATCGCGCGGTCGTGCAGGTGCGGGAGCAGCCACTGCGAGACGTCCGCGTAGTACTGCAACAGATCGCGTTTCGTGATGGCGGGCTTCTTCCAGAAAAGCTTGCGAAGGTTGGTGAGGCGCACTTCGCGGTCGCCGAATTTGAGGATGACGTCGTTCGCGTCTTTGGGAAGGTCGGGTTTCTTCACGAGCTCAGTTTGCGAGCCGCCTGCTGCACGGCACGTGCACGCTCCGCCATCCTCGGGCGCAACTTCTCCGTCACGGCCGCGCGGGTCTTGTCCGTTCCCGGCAGGTCCGGCCGGTAGTCGATGGCCAGGCGAATCTCCTCGGACACGTAGACGTCGCACAGGAGCTCCGCAACGGTGAGACCGACGTCGATGCCTGCAGTCACGCCGGCCCCGGTGATGCGATTGTCGCTGCGGCACACGCGCTTTTCCTGCGGCCACGCGCCGAACGCCTCCAGGAACTGCATCGATGCCCAGTGCGTCGTGGCGTTGTGTCCGGCCAGCAGTCCGGCCGCGCCGAGGAGCAGCGCGCCGGTGCAGGCGGAAGTCACCCATTGCGCGTGCTCGCCGTGGCGCTGCAGGAACGAGATCAGCTCATCGTCGAGCATGGCTTCGTTCACGCCCGGGCCGCCGGGGACGAAGAGCACGTTGCAGCCCGCCATCTCCGCGAAGGTAATGGTCGGCACGATGGCCAGTCCACCCTCACTCACCACCGGCTCCGCGGTCGCGGCGACGAGCTGCACGTCGGCGTCGGGGATGCGATGGAAGATCTCGAACGGACCCGTCAGATCGAGCTGGGTGAAATCGGGGAAGAGAACGCAGGCGATGGCTACCACGTCTCGGGCATCTTACCGCTCCCGCCGGTGCGGTGCCGCGGCGCGTCGAGCGTGGTGTACTCGAGCTCTTTGTTCGCGCGCACCGCGCGCAGCATCAAACCGCCGCGGGCCATGTCGCCGAGGCCTGCGAAGACTTTCGGGAAACGCAGCCACGGCCCGAGGATCGGCTTGAGCACGTCGACGTACTTGCCGGTAGCGACGCTGCCGAGCAACACGACCTGCGATTCTTCGGTCAGCATCGACACGAGCTGTTTCGCGTGATCGCGCAACGGTTTCGTGTAGCTCCGCGATGCCACGTCCACGTCGATCTTCTGCATCCGCTTCATGCGCTCCGCGTTGAGCGCCCAATCCGGCGGCACGAGTCCGTATCCCGACGTGATGATCAACACGCCCTCGGGCGGATTCGCGAAATGCCGCGCGTACGCGATCTTCCCGCGAAAGTAGAGCGCGGACATGAACGCGAACGCCTCCGCGATGGGCACACCTGCCTCCGACCGGAACTTCACCGCCGCCTGAAACTGCGCGCGCGGCGACGCCAACTGCTTCGCGCGCAAACCGGAGAGATTCGCGGGCGAGAGGAGGAAGAGGGTGTGGGGCATCGCCGAGCGAAGCGGATGCTACCCGTTGCGGTCGATCGAGTACTGAAATTCCTCGGACACGCGAGCGCCGATTTTTTTTAGCGCGTCGATGGTCCTCACGGTCAGGTTCTCGGCGCTGAGGACACGACGATCGGGGAGGCGGACCTTCACATGTCCCGGCTGATGCGTGCCGAGATATCGCACGACGTGCTGGTACGACTCGTCATCCTCCGCAATGATCTTGTAGCGCATATCCTGAGTATACGGTCAGATTACCGCGAGGGCGCGATCACATGCGATCACGCCGTTGCCGCAGCACTCGTACGCAACGCTCAACGGATCGGCCGTGTTCCGGATCGCGTCCTGAAGCGCCTGCCTCGAGGCCGCCGGCTTGCGCGAACGCAACAGCGCCGCCAAACCCGCCACCTGCGGACATGCGCCGCTCGTTCCCCACCCGATCGGCATGGTGACGATCGAGTCGCCGTAAACGATGCGGCCGTTCTGAGGAGTTGGAGCCGTCACATCCGGTTTACGGCGATGGCCAGCCGTACCATCGAATTCTCCGGGACCGCGGCTCGAGTAGCCCCACATCGTCCGATCGAGCTTGCAGGTAGCGACCGACAGGACATCCTCGCGGCACTTGTGTCCCCAGACCGAAGTCGGCGCGCAGTCGTTTGCGCCCCCGCCTGTGAGCTCATGGTAATTGCCGGCGGAGAACACGACGAACACACCGGCTTCGATGGCCTCACGCATCGCGTCCAGGAAGTCGACGTCCGCCGGCGGCGGAGGGGTTCCCGACTTCATCCCAAAGCTGTTGCTGGCGACGATGACTTCGCCGTCCAAAGCGCGGTCGCGCAGCAACTGATAGATCGCTGTGAGCTCGGTATCGTAAAAGTACGTGCGACAAGCCATCACCTTCGCCTCTGGAGCGACGCCATCGAACTCGCCGCCATCGCTCGTCGATCCCGCGGCGATCGTCGCGCACATCGTGCCGTGGCCGCGATAGTCCTCCCACGCCGATTCGCCCTCCGGCGCCCAGCCGTACGCGGAACGTCGCGAAGGCGCGATCTCCGCGCGATTGCCGTTGATGCCCGTGTCGACGATGGCGATGGTGACGTCGCGGCCGCGCGTGGTCGCCCACGCGTCGCGCGCGCCGATCATCTCCAGCACGTCAGGCAAAGAGGGCGAGTCTGGAAAGTCAGGACCGAATGCTTCCGGATCGAAGATGTCCGCCGCATCTTCCATGTCAAAGCGATGATCGGGAACGACCTCCGCTCCGTACTTTTCGGCGAGCAGCTTCAGCGAGCCTTCGAACGTCTCTTGTTTCAGTTCGTGCTGCGGAACCGGAACACTGATCTGACGCCGCTCGGGATTCAGAACAGCGGTTGGCAACCCCGCCGTCTCAGCCGCCTGCGCCGCCCAGAACGAATCGAGCGATGGAAAGCGGATCTTCAGCCGTTCCGTCGCGCGAACTGCCACCGCTTCCAACATCATCGTCATGGCCTCTCCTTCTCTGCACGAGGTGAGAGGGACGCAGGTCGGATCTACCCGCGGCTCAGACGCGAACGGTCTTCGCCGCGATGCGAGTCGGTTTCCGCACCGCGGCCGGCGGCCTCACGCCCAGCACCTTCGTCAGGTACTCCGCCGTCGGCGAGCCCGCGGCGCCGGCCACTTCCTCCGGCGTGCCTTTGGCGATGATGCGGCCGCCGCCGTCGCCGCCTTCGGGGCCGAGGTCGATCACGTGGTCGGCGGTCTTGATCACGTCGAGGTTGTGCTCGATCACGACCACCGTGTTGCCGCGCTCGACGAGGCCGTGCATCAGGTGGAGGAGCTTCGCCACGTCGTCGAAGTGGAGGCCGGTCGTGGGTTCGTCGAGGATGTAGAGCGTCTTGCCCGTCGCGCGTTTGGCGAGCTCCTTGGCCAGCTTCACGCGTTGCGCTTCGCCGCCGGACAGCGTCGTCGAGGACTGGCCGAGGGTGATGTAGCCGAGGCCGACTTCGTCGAGGGTGTGCAGGATGTTGTGGATGCGCGGGATGTTGCGGAACACGTCCGTGGCCTGTTCCACGGTCATGTCCAGGATCTCCGCGATCGAGAATCCCTTGTACTTCACCTCGAGCGTCTCGCGGTTGTAGCGCTTGCTCCCGCACACGTCGCACTTCACGTAGATGTCCGGCATGAAGTGCATCTCGATCTTGATCTGGCCGTCGCCCTTGCATGCCTCGCAGCGGCCGCCCTTCACGTTGAACGAGAACCGCCCCGGCCCGTACCCGCGCATGCGCGCCTCGGGCGTTCCGGACATGAGGTTGCGGATCTCGCCGAAGAGCTGCGTGTACGTGGCGGGGTTCGAGCGCGGCGTGCGGCCGATGGGCGACTGGTCGATGTCGATGACCTTGTCGATCAGCTCCAGGCCGTCGATGCGCTCGTGCTCGCCGGGCGTGTCCAGCGCGTCGTAGAAATGCCTGGACAGCGCCTTGTAGAGAATGTCGTTCACGAGCGTCGATTTGCCCGAGCCGCTGACGCCGGTCACGGCGACGAAGACGCCCAGCGGAATCTCGACGTCGAGGTTCTTGAGATTGTTCTGCGTCGCTCCGCGGATCACGAGCTTGTTGCCGTTCACCGGCCGGCGCACCGGCGGAATCTCGATGCGCGCCTCGCCGCGGAGATATCGGGCGGTGAGTGAGCTCGGGAAGGTCTTCACCTGCTCGAGCGTGCCTTCGGCCACGACATGTCCGCCGTGCACGCCGGCGTGCGGTCCGAGGTCGATGATGTGGTCCGCGGTCTGGATCGTCTCCTCGTCGTGCTCGACGACGATCACCGTGTTGCCGAGGTCGCGGAGCTCGAGGAGCGACTCGATGAGCTTGCGGTTGTCGCGCTGGTGCAGGCCGATCGAGGGCTCGTCGAGGACGTAGAGCACGCCCATCAGCTTCGAGCCGATCTGCGTGGCCAGCCGGATGCGCTGCGCCTCGCCGCCGGACAGCGTGGCGGCGTTGCGGTCGAGCGTCAGGTAGCCGACGCCGACCGCGTTGAGAAATCCGAGGCGGTCTTTGACTTCCTTGAGGATCTTGCCGGCGATCGCTTCCTCGCGCGCGGAGAGCTGCACGTTCCTGAAGAATTCATCCGCGTCACGGAGCTGCAGCGACACGATCTGGTCGATGAAACGGTTGGCGACGGTGACGCTCAGCGCCTCCGGCTTGAGGCGCTTGCCTTCGCAGACCGGACACTTCTTCGGCGTCATGAAGCGCTCGATCTCTTCGCGGAGATCGTCGCTCTCGGATTCCTTGTAGCGGCGTTGCAGCATCGGGATGATGCCTTCGTACTTCGAGCTGTATTCGTAGGCCGACTCGTCGCCGCCCCACTCGAATTTCAGCTTCTCCTCGGTACCGTAGAGGATGCAGTTGCGCGCCTTCTCGGGCAGCTTCGCCCACGGCGTGGTGAGCTTGAACTTGTAGTGCCGCGCCACGGTGTGGATCTGCTTGAGACGCCAGTGCTCGGAGCCTTCCTTCCACAGCGCGATGGCGCCGTCCTCGATCGACTTCGAGGGATCGGGAACGATCTTGCGCTCGTCCATCTCCAGGAGCACGCCCAGGCCGGAGCACTTCGAGCAGGCGCCGTAGGGAGAGTTGAAGGAGAAGAGACGCGGAGTGATCTCGCCGATGGAGACGCCGCAATCGGGGCAGGCGTAACTCTGCGACATCAGCTCTTCGCGCTTGTCCTCCTGGTAGAGAATCTTCACCAGCCCCTTCGTCACGCGCGTCGCCGTCTCGAGCGAGTCGGCCAGACGCTGGGCGATGCCTTCCTTCACCACGATGCGATCGATGCGGATGTCGATGGTGTGCTTCTTCTGCTTGTCGAGCGTCGGGGGATCGGACAGCTCCACTTCCTGGCCGTTGACGATGGCGTGGGTGAAGCCCTCCTTCACCATCTGCAGCATCTGCTTCCGGTACTCGCCCTTCTTGCCGCGCACGTACGGCGCGAGGATGGTGAACTTCGTCCCCTGCGGCAGCATGAGCAGGCGGTCGACCATCTGCTGAATGGTCTGCGGACGGATCTCCTGTCCGCACTGCGTGCAGTGGGGGATGCCCACGGACGCGTAGAGGAGTCGCAGGTAGTCGTAGATCTCGGTGACGGTGCCCACCGTGGAGCGCGGGTTGCGCGAGGTCGTGCGCTGCTCGATCGAGATCGCGGGCGAGAGGCCTTCGATGGAGTCGACGTCCGGCTTCTCCATCTGCTCGAGAAACTGCCGCGCATACGCGGACAGCGACTCCACGTAGCGGCGCTGCCCTTCGGCGAAGATGGTGTCGAAGGCGAGCGACGATTTGCCGGACCCCGAAACGCCGGTGATGACCACGAACTTGTTGCGGGGAACGACGACGTCGATGTTCTTGAGGTTGTGCTCGCGTGCGCCGCGAATGACGATCGAATCCATGGTGAGGATTCAATCTAACTCTGGCGGGGCGGAAGGTGTTCCCGTTCTACTTTTGGTAGAGGGAGCGGCGGGATTTCGCCCGCCGCCCCGTTTGGAAATCAGCCCACCGCCAACGGCTCGGGAACGATCGGCTCTCCCGAACGGATCCGCCGCGTCGTGTCGCGGAACACTTCCGCGATCGCGGCCATGCGGTCGGTGCCGTAGTCCCAGTACGGCGCGGTGTACGCGGTGGTGCGCACGAGCGACGGCTCGACGGTCGAGCCTTCCTCCCACTCCGCGCACGACGTCACCGACGTCCAGTGCTCTTCGTAGATGTGCTCGCCGTCGGTGAGGACCTGCGAGTCGGACCAGATCGGAGTGGAGTAGTTCTTGATCGTGCGGAAGATGGTCCGCACTTCGGCCGGCGTAGTGCACACGACACGGCCCTGCCTGGCGGTGCCGTCGGCCTCGAAGAGATCGCGGTCGAAGCTGGGCATGCCGCCGGGGATGTAGTACTTGCCGAAGCGCCGCACGACCGCACCTTCGTTGTTGAGGTCCTTGCCGAGCTGCTGCGCGGACTGCGTGCCGTTCCACTCGACGCCGGACTTGTCGCAGCCGCCGCACGTCTCCCACGGCAGTCCCGCGGCATGGTGATAGACGCCGTCGATCGCGTTCATCACCTGCACCGCGCCGGGAACGTTGCCGGCGGCCAGCGGCACGATGTGATCGGTGAGGATGATGAACACTTCGCCGACGCCGAGGCGGCGGTACTCGCTGCGGATGGTGTTGAGCATGGCGACGAAGGCGTTGTAGTCGGAGACGTACTCGTTGCCCCAGAACATGAGGATGGCGCGCGTGGTGTTGTCGGCGAGCCTGATGCGAGCGTACTTCGCGTTCCGCATGTCGTTCGCCCACGAGATGACCTCGGTCTGGATCTTCGAGCGCGTGAGGGGTTCGTTGAAGCCGACCAGTCCCGCCATGTGGCAGAGCTTCACGCGATTGAGCCGCGCCGTGGCCCACAGCGAGGCGCGGAAATTCACCAGCGGATTGTCGCCCTTGGCCTGGTAGTAGCCGGAGAGGACGTCCACGCCGTACTGGTTGCAGAGATCGGCGAGGTAGTCCCCGTACGCGACCGTGTTGCGCTCGACGAGACCGTTCTTGTACGCGGGCCAGCGCCGTGTCCACGACGGCTTGAGCCCGCCGCGGATCCACGAGTAGGTGCAGAGGACGGTTTTGACGGTGGTGTGCAGCGTGACGTATTCACCCGGAAGTGCCATTTCGTTTCTCCTTTGCCTGGTCATGCGGAAAGGAGAAAAAAATTTCGGCCGGGCCGGCACGGCCGGCAGCGCTGGTCGGCCCAGCCGGACCGCGCGCCTGTCGCATCCAACGCGCGTCCGGCAAATCCGCACGCATTCGCAATTGCTTTGCGGCGCGTTGCCTTTTAACGTGTCCGCGAGTTGCTGGCCCTCCTCTTCTACGCCGCCGTGACGCTCATCCTGATCGCCGTCTGGCGGCGATTCGTGATGCCGATGTCGAAGGCCGCGGCGATCGTCCTGATCCTCCTGCCGCTCTGCTTCACCGGACGGGCGCTGCTGACCGGTCGCGTGTACGCGCCGATCGATCTGCCGTTCCTCTCCGAGCCGCTCAACAACTACGCGCGCGACTACGGCGTGGAGAAGCCGTATCACGCGGGCCTCTCCGATCTCTACATGCAGATGATGCCGTGGCAGAGCGCGGTGCGGCGGGCGTTGGCGCAGGGCGAGTGGCCCGTTTGGAATCCGCACCTGCTGTGCGGGACGATCCTCGCCGCGAACATGCAGGCCGCGCCCTACGACGCGGTGCAGCTCCTCGGCCTGGCCCTGTCGCACCCGCAGGCGCTGACGTTCGGCGCCGCGTTCACCTTCTTTCTCTGCGCGCTGTTCACGTTCACCTTCCTCCGCGCTCTGGGATGCGGCGAGCTCGCCTCGCTGATCGCCGCCGCGGGCTACATGTTCTGCGCCCTCGTCGCGCTCTTCGTCTCCTGGCCCCTCGGCAGAATCTGGACGTTCCTGCCGCTCGTGCTCCTCGGCGTGCGCCGGGTCGTGCGCGAGACGAACGTGCGCGCGGCGGTCATCCTCACGCTGGCGCTCGTGCTGGTGATCTTCGCGGGACATCCCGAGTCCATCCTGCACATCGTCTTCTGCGGCGCGATCTACGGCGTCTACGAAGTGATCGTGACGAAACGCCCGCGCGCGATCGGGCTGGCGGCGCTGTGCGGCGTGCTCGCGCTGCTGCTGACGGCGGTCGCGCTGCTGCCGTTCTTCTCCGTCGCTCCGCACACGAGCGAGTACAAGTTCCGCCGCGACGTCTTCGCCACCGCGCCGTTCGACATCCCGGCGTCGCAGGTGTGGTCGCGCGCGGCGTCGTCGCTGTTCCCGTTCATGGGCGGGCGGCCGGAGGCGGGCGGGCAGTCGCAGATCTGGGACGCCTACCCGATGCGCGTGGGCAGCGTGATTCTGGCGCTGGCGCTGACGGCGTTGTTCGTGGCGCGCGGGAAAAGAGATACGTGGTTCTGGTTCGGATTCTTCGTGTTCATGGCTTGCGCGGGGCTGAATGGATCTCCGGTCGGCGACGTGCTGCATGCGCTGCCACTGTTCGACATCGCGCTGAACGAGCGGCTGGGATTCGCGGCGGTGTTCGCGCTTTGTGTGCTCGCGGGGTTTGCGGTGGATGACGCGCCGCGGGGGGACGGGCTGAAGCCCGTCCTACGTTTGGCCCCGCTGGCGATTTTGCTGGCGGTCGGCGCCGCGTGGGTTCGGGATGATGCGATTCGCATCGGCACTGATCCGGCGCTGGTGGCTTCGCTCACCCTTGCCGAGTTGCTGCCGCTGATCGTTTTGGGGGCGCTGCTCGTCCTGAGAGCGGATCCGAGGTGGATCCTGGCGTTGCTGCTCGTGCAACGCGTGTGGGAAGACGGCGCGATGTATCCGGCGCTGCCGGAGAAGGCCTTCTATCCCGAGATCCCTGTTTTTCAGTATCTGAAAGACGATCATCAGACGCCGTTCCGCGTCGTCGGCCTGCACTACGCGCTGATCCCCGACACCGCGGCGCTCTACGG
>DATLBM010000116.1:0-7218 GCA_035526885.1 Thermoanaerobaculia bacterium
CGCGTGCAGACGATCGGCATCAATGCGGGCTCCGGGACGACCCCGGCCGAGCTGGTGGCGAACGCGAAGCGGGCCCTCGCAAAGATCGCACTGCCGCCCGGGGTGTACGTGCAATTCGCCGGCTCGGCGGAAGAGGAAGCGCGCTCACGCCGCGATCTGCTCGTGCACTCGCTCGTGGCCGCCGTGGGCATCGCACTGCTGCTGTGGATCGTCCTCGGCAGCGCGCGCAACCTCGCACTCATCGCCGCCAACCTCCCGTTCGCGCTCGTGGGCGGCGTCCTGGCGCTGGTGGCGACGGGCCAGCCGTTGTCGATCGGTGCGACGGTCGGCTTCGTGACGCTGTTCGGCATCACGCTTCGCAACTCGATCATGATGCTCTCGCACTATCAGCATCTGGTGCAGCGCGAAGGCGAGACCTGGAACCTGCACGCGGCGATCCGCGGCGCGTCGGAGCGCGTCGTGCCGATCCTCATGACCTCCATCGTGACCGGACTGGGACTGCTGCCGCTCGCGCTCGCCGCAAACTCGCCGGGACGCGAGATCGAGGGTCCGATGGCCATCGTGATCCTCGGCGGACTGGCAACGTCGACGGCTCTCAATCTGCTGATCCTGCCCGCGCTCGCTCTGCGGTTCGGGCGGTTTGAACCTCCGGAGCGCTGAGTGGCACGCCGCCCGCAGCGGTTGCGGCCATGCACCGCGCCACCATCGCGCTCCTCACCGTCATCCTCCTCCTCGCCTCCGCCGCGGCCGAGGCGCGCACCCGCGCCGCCCACCATCCCCTCCCCCCCGACATTCGCCACATCTTCCTGGTGATCATGGAGAACCAGGACGCGGACCGCGTCCTCCAGAAGCCGTTCGTGGCGCGGCTCGCGGCCGAGGGCGGACTGCTGGCGAACTACCACTGCATCGGGCATCCGTCGCAGCCGAACTACATCGCCCTGGCCGCCGGATCGACGTGGGGCGTTACGGACGACGCCACCGCGGACCTCGACGTGCCGCACCTCGGCGATCTCCTCGACCAGCGCTCCCTCCCGTGGAAGGTATACGCGGAGCGTTACCCCGGCGGCTGTTTCCTCGGGCACAACGCGGACGGCGGCCTGTATGTCCGCCGTCACGTCCCCTTCCTCGGATTCGCGAACATGCAGAAGAACACGCAGCGCTGCGCCGCGCACGTGGTCAACGCGACCGCGCTCGATGCGGACATTGCCGCGCGCACGCTGCCGGCGTTCGCCATGTACATCCCCGACCAGAATCACAACGGTCACGACACATCGCTCGACACCGCCGACGCCTGGCTGGAGTCGAAGTTCGGGCCGCTGCTTCGCGATCCCCGGTTCACCGACCACACGCTGTTCGTGCTCACCTACGACGAGAGCGAGCACACGGGGACGACGCAGGTCACCACCGTGTTCTGGGGCGCCGGCGTGAAACGCGGCACGAGCACGGCGCATTACTACGATCACTACGACCTTTTGCGCACCATCGAGAACCTCCTGGCGCTCCCGACGCTCGATCAGGAGGATCGAAAGCAGGGCGAGGCGATCACGGAGATTCTCAACGCCGTGCAGTGAGCCCACGGGTCGCATTCGCGATTAGGAACACCACGATGTCGAAGGTCGTCGCAATCATGTCCATGTCGCTCGACGGCTACGTCGCCGACGCCAACGACGGCGTGGCCGAAGTGTTCGACTGGTACTTTCACTCCGGGGACGTCGAGTTCCACACCGGCGGGTCGGACCCGATGACGTTCAAGGTGTCGGCACCGAGCGCCGGGCATCTTCGCGATCTCTGGTCCGAGCTCGGGGCCGTGCTCACCGGCCGGCGCACGTTCGAGGTCGCACAGGGCTGGAACGGAAATCACGCCTGGGGACCGGCATTCGTCGTCACGCACGGCGTTCCCGACGGATGGCCACGCCCCGGCTCGACGGTCCACTTCGTGACCGACGGCATCGAAAGCGCCGTGAAGCAGGCCAAAGCCGCCGCCGGCGGGAAGTCGGTCGGCGTCCACGGAGCGGACACCATCCAGCAGCTCCTGAATGCCGGCCTCCTCGACGAGATCAGCGTCGACGTCGCGGCGGTCTTTCTCGGCTCGGGAGTCCGGCTCTTCGACCACCTCGCAGGCACGCCGGCCGTCCTCGGCAACCCGTCAGTGATCGCGGGCTCCGGCGTCACGCACCTGCGCTACCCGGTGCGCAAGGCGTAGCCGTACCGCTCCCGCACCGGTGAGGTCGACGGCAGCGGTACGACGACGGCTCGAGCGCGCGCTACTTCTTCTTCGAAGACTTCCTGCTGCTCGATTTCTTCGCGGTCGATTTCTTCGATGAAGACGAGGCCTTCTTCGAAGACGACGCCTTCTTCGAAGAGGCGCTGCGCTTCACGTCGCCCTTGTCGCCCTGACCGGCCTTGACCGACGTCTTGGACTTGCTGCGGCGATCGGCGGCCAGCGAGCGGCCGACGTCCACGACGTCCTTGAACTTGCCGCCCTTGTCGCGGCGGACGTAGCGCTTGTCTCCTGCGGTGGGCTCGATCAATTCGCGTTTGCGCGCTGACTTCTTCGTTGCCATGCATTCTCCTCGGCCTCTACCTTACCATCGGCGTGCCAGCGCGTATCATTGAACGACCATGAAAATGCGGGCGGCGGTGATCGCGACTCTGACGATGTCGATGCTGTTCGCGCCGCACATCATCGGTGCGAAGCGCCGCGCGGTGCGCTCGGTCACGCCCGCACCCGCGCCACAGTCGCACACCATCGTGCTCACGCCGTCGCGCGACAACACTCTCTACGAATCCGACAGCGGCTCGGTCTCCAACGGCGCGGGCGTGCACCTCTTCGCCGGCAACACGCAGTCGCGCTCGAAGCGCCGGGCCCTGGTGATGTTCGACGTGGCCGCGCAGATCCCGGCGGGCAGTCTCATCACGCGCGCCGTGCTGACCCTGCACGTGTCGACGACCATCTCCGGCCCCCAGCCCGTCACGCTCCACCGCGTCACCTCGGAATGGGGCGAAGGGACTTCCAACGCCGGTTTCTCGCGCGACGGCAACGGCGTCCCCTCGCAGACCAACGACGCCACCTGGATTCACAGGTTCTTCCCGAGTCAACAGTGGATCACCGCGGGCGGCGACTTCGACTCGACGCCCCTGGCCACCGCGCAGGTCGGATCGACGACCGGCGTCTGGGAGTCCGCGGCCATGGCCACGAACGTCCAGAGCTGGCTCGACGCGCCTGCGACGAACCGCGGGTGGCTGCTGCGAGGGAACGAATCGACGAGCGGATCGGCGAAGCGCTTCGACAGCCGCGAGAGCGGCACGGTCACGTCCCGGCCGTCGCTGCTGATCGAGTATCAGCACTGATCGCGGCGTCCCGCGATCAACACGTACCGCGCATTCTTGAAGAAGAATCGCTTGAGGCGGTCGCCGAGGTGGCGCGGAGCGGACGCCCGGGCCCGGCGGCGCGCGGCGGCGATTTCATCGCGCTCGACATGTCGCGTCAACGGCAGCGCGGATACCATCCGCCGCACCTGCCCGATGGTGAAGTGCACCGTGTGATCGGCGAACGGACCGATCTCGAAGCGAATCCCCAGCGCATTCCAGAGCCGATGTGCCAGAGCGGCGTAGAAGTAGATGGGATGATGCACGTTCACGGTGAAGTAGAGCGTCCCTTCGGGACGCAGCACGCGAACGAGCTCGCGCAGAATCCGGCCCGGCCGCTCCGCGTGATCGATGACGTTGTCGCACACGACGAGATCGAATGCTCCGTCGGAGAACGGCAGCTCTTCGCCGATCGCTGCACAGCCCCGGACGCGTTGCGCTCGCGGCGGAAAAATGAACCGGTACGCGACGGCCAGCGGATCGACGCCGACGCGCAGTCCCGCCGGCGGAAGGTGGAAGAGCAGTCCCTTCCCGGCCGTTCCCACTTCCAGCATGCGCGGATGCGCGGGCAGCGTCACATACATCAGCAATTCATCCGCCGCCTCGGCCTTCCGATCGACCGCGTCCGGCGCCGGCTGGAGATGGCCGCGCGCAACACGCTTCTGGTAGTCGAGCTGCCGCTCCAACGCGCGCTTCGCAATCCGATGACGGGCCGCGGTCCACCATCCGCGCGCCGTCACGCGCAGGCCTCGATCCACTTCAGCGCCAGCTCCGCGGCCTTGCGATCGTCGCGCGTGAGTGCGCTCAGCGACTGCCACGTCGCGAAGGCCACCGCGTGACGAATGGTGCGGCGCCGGTCTGCCGAGCGCCGTCCGTACCCGCGATCGATTCGCGCCGCCAGCTCGTCCAGCGCGTCCTCCATCCCCTGCAGCGTGGTCTTCACCAGCGGCATGGCCTGCGCGTCGCGACAGACGTTGCTGAGCATCGCGGCGTTCTGCCGGTACCACGCGTACAGCGCGCGCAACGCGCCGCCCGCCTGCGCGCCGTCGATGGGCGGCAACGGCAGCGGATGCAGCTCGGCCCAGTGCGCGGAACACGCACGCAGCATGGACGCGTCGTCCGGGAAATGGCGATACACGGTCAGGCGCTGCACGCCCGCGCGCTCGGCAATGCCGCTCACGGTCGTGCGCGCGGGACCGACGTCCTCGTGCAGCGACATGATCGCCTCGACGATCCGCTGCCGGGTCTCCTGCTCGCCCTCGGCGCGCAGCCGCTTGGTGTAAGTCCGCGTCGCCGCCATGCAGCCATCATAACGCGTCAGTGAACAGATCTGTTCAACGAATTGACAAACGGGAACGGCGGACTTACATTCGGTGAACAACATCGGTCATCGAAAAGGAATGAGCATGATCACCAACGAACAGTCCGGAACCAACATCGCCGAAGTGGCGGACGGCATCTATCGCATCAATACACCCCTGGACATCCCCGGCGGCGCCTTCTCGTTCAACCAGTACCTGGTCGTGGACGACGAGCCGCTGCTCTTCCACACGGGCGGCCGCGGCCTCTTCCCGCTCGTGCGCGAAGCGATGAATCGCGTGATGCCGGTGGAGCGCCTGCGCTGGATCTCGTTCTCGCACGTGGAGTCGGACGAATGCGGCTCACTCAATGAATGGCTGGCCGCGGCTCCGGACGCACAACCGCTGGTCGGCTCGGTCGCGGCCATGGTGTCGGTCACGGATCTGGCCGACCGCGCCCCGCGCGCCCTCGCCGACGGCGAGACGATCACCACGGGCCGCCGCACGTTCCGCTGGTTCGACACGCCCCACCTCCCCCACGGCTGGGAATGCGGCTACCTCGGCGAGGAATCCACGCGCACGCTCTTCTCGGGCGATCTCCTCACGCAGCCCGGCCGCGGCGAGGTCGCGCTCACCGACGGCGACATCCTCGGCCCCAGCGAGGCATTCCGCGCCGCGATGGACTATTACTCGCACTCGAAAAACGCCGGACCGCTGCTCGAGAAGCTGGCCGCATTCAACCCGACGACGCTGGCCTGCATGCACGGCAGCGCATGGACCGGCGACGGGGCATCGCTGTTACGCGCACTCGGCCGCGCGCTGAACGCCTGAATGGAGCGGCGGGCTTGAGCCCGCCGCTCCATCGGCCATCACTGATTCGCCGCCACTCCCGTGTCGGGCTGCGCGGGCACGAGCACGGAGTCGCCGGACACGTTGTCGTTCACCGCCGCGTAGACGAACATCGGCGCGCTGGCGTCGAAGCTCAAGGTCAGGTTCGCGGCGTTGGCCAGATCCACGCCGGGGAAGTACGAGCTGATCGCGTTCTGCTGCTGCGACTGCGCGCCGACGATCAGGGTCTGCTGCCCCACCAGCAAGCCCGCGGCGTCGCGCAGCTCGAGGCGGAGCGTGACGTCGGACAGGTTGGGATTGAAGAAGCCGAGGTTCGTGCGGGCGCCGCTGGTGAGATCGGCGTGGTTGGTGAGTTGCGGAAGGACGCCGCGCCGCAGCGCCGCGCTCCGCGGTTGCGCGGGAACGAACTGCCCCACCGTCCCCGCCGCGCCTTTGTCGAGATAGACGCGCGAGGTCACGGCCAGCGGAGACGCGCTGGTGACGCGCAGGGCGCCGGTCGATCCGGACTGATTGAGGCTCGCGGTGCCGGCCACGTCGTCCAGCACCGCCGTCCCTCGAGGCGGGATGTTCACGGCGATGGAGTTGGCCGCCGTGGCGTTGGCGCCGATCTTCGCCGGGAGAAACTCGATGAGCGCCGTCACGGAATTCGTGTACGACGGATTGAAGACGCGCGCGTCGGTGACGAAGGTCTGCCCGAGACCGTTGGTCACGCGTCCGGCCACGGCGATGTCGTACTCGTTCGCGGGCATGAGCTGGCCGCGCACTTCGCCGCCCGGGAAAGCCGTGGAGTGCACGTTCACGTAGTAGCCGATCGCGCCGGCGCCTGTGGCCAGGTTCACGAGATCCGCCGGCTGCAGGTTCGCGCTCTGGAACTGCGTGATCGGTCCCGCGCCGGCGGTGCGTCCTCCCGGGATCTGCGCGGCAGACGTCGCGAAGTTGATGATCACGGGCCCGTTCGAGCCGGCCGGACCGCGGTGGATGTGCGACAACGTCGGGCTGGCGATGCCGTTCGCGCGCACGTCCCAGGCGATGTAGTTGTTGATGGGATCGAAGGTGACGAACGCGCTGCCGTATGCGGTGCTGTTCGTGGGCGGCACCTCGTTCGACGGACGCAGCTCGGCGGCGTACGTGACCGCGCCGCCGCTGACGTATGCGAGCTGCCCGCGAATGGCGCCGCCCGGCAGCACCGTCGTGTGCACGTTCACGTAGAAGTTCGACGGATTGGCGAGCATGCGCGCGGCCACGTCGGGGGCGATGGCGAACGTGCCGGTCATCGTGCCGTTCACGAACTGGCCGCCGAGGCCGATCAGGTTCACGACCACGGGACCGTTGCTCCCCGCCGGCGCCTCGTGGATGTGGAAGTTGTTGATGGCGGCGCCGAGGTTGGCGACGGTGATGGTGACGGTGGCGTTCTGCCGCGTGGCGTCGAAGACGACCGTGGCGTTGCCGAAGCCCGGGTTCGCATTCGGCGGCACCTCCTGCGATCCGGTGAGGACCGCGCCGAGCGTCTGCGCCGCGGCAGCGGGCACGAGCACGAGGGATAGTACGAGAACGAACAGAGACACCAGACGGGCCATTCGCATGGGCTTCCTCCTCAGTCGCATTGTGAGCTGCATCACGCCTTATGGCGGGAAAGAGGGCGAAACCGTGACCGGGATCACGCGCCTTCTGACGTTCACCGTTCGGAGACAGTCAGCGCCGC
>DATLBM010000117.1:0-2527 GCA_035526885.1 Thermoanaerobaculia bacterium
AGGCCAGGCCAACCAGCGGGGTCCGGGGGCGAGCCCCCGGCCGCCGGAGGCCCCCCGTCGTCCCCGCAATGGTACGATCCGCGGCCGTTCATGACACAGGCACGACTAATTCTCGAAGACGGTACGGTTTACGAAGGGGAGTCATTCGGCGCCACCGCCGACGCCATCGGCGAGGTCGTTTTCAACACCTCGCTCACCGGTTACCAGGAGATCGCCACCGATCCCTCGTACCGCTTCCAGATCGTGGTCATGACCTACCCGCACATCGGCAACTACGGAGTGGAGCGGCTCGTCGAACAGAGCGAGCATCCGCAGGTGGCGGGCTTCGTCGTGCGCGATGCCATCGAAGAGCCTTCCAACGCCCACGCCGAGCTCTCCCTCGGCGACTACTTCAAGAAGACCAGCGTCACCGCCATCTCCGGCGTCGACACGCGCGCGCTGACGCGGCGCATCCGCAACGAAGGCGCGATGCGCGGCATGATCACCGCGAACAGCGCGCGCTCCGTCGACGACGTCGTGGCCGAGCTGCGGCGCTCGCCGTCGATGTCCGGGCTCGATCTCGTCCAGCGCGTCACCGCCCTCCGTCCGTATGCGTTCGAGGAGGCCAAGGAGCCCGGACTGCGCGTGGCCGTGTACGACTTCGGCGTGAAGAAAGACATCCTCCGCCAGCTCACCAGGCAGGGCCTCGACGTCACCGTCTATCCCGCCACGACGCACGCGGAAGAGATCCTCGCGCACAACTACGACGGCGTGATGCTTTCCAACGGCCCGGGCGATCCGGAGCCGGTCACGTACGCGCAGGAGAACATCCGCCAGCTCATCGGCAAGGTCCCGATCTTCGGCATCTGCCTCGGCCATCAGCTCCTCGGTTTGGCCCTGGGCGGGAAGACGTACAAGCTGAAGTTCGGACATCGCGGCGGCAATCATCCGGTCAAGGATCTGCGCAACGGACGCGTGGAGATCACGGCGCAGAATCACGGTTTCTCCGTCGATCCCGACTCGCTCAGCGAGAACGACGTCGAGTACACGCACATCAATCTCAACGACCAGACGCTGGAAGGCTTCCGCCACCGCCGCGAGCCCGCCATGGCCGTGCAGTACCACCCCGAGTCCGCGCCCGGGCCGCACGATTCGTTCTATCTCTTCAACGATTTCGTGGAGATGATGAAGGAGTTCAGGAAGAAGTAGCGGAGGGCGCGATGGACCATGCTCCCTGGTACCTCCAGCTGTACTTTCTCGGACTGATCGGCGGCGGACTGGCGATCCTGATCAAGGGCATGATCGACACGTTCCGCTTCAGCCGGCCGCGTGATGGAGGCGGGCGACGTCACAGTGCCACCGGCGGGATGTCCTCGGGCGACACCGATTCGATCGGATTCGACGCGGGCGACACGTCGGGCGGCGGCTCCTCCGATCAGGGCGGAGGCGACTCCGGCGGCGGCTGGTCGTAGAGCCACGCCTCGACGGCGCGCTGCACTTCCTCGTGATCGGCATCCGCCGGCGCCACCTCGTAACGATTCCCGTTCAGCACCTCGATCTCGGAATCGCGCAGCGTGCGGATGTGCGCGCGCGGAATGGGGTAGGTGCGGAAGAACGTGCGCAGCAACAGCGTGTCGCCGCGCAGCTCCACCTCGCGCACTTCCGCGCGGAGTGTGGTCCATGCACCCAGGATGAAGCCGGCGGGGAGGAGGAGCCCGAGCCAGTTGTTCGTGAGGAGCCAGAAGGCGAGGGCCAGACCCGCGAATCCGATCAGGAGCAATGCGAGCACGAGAAAATCGCGTGCGGTGCGTTGGCGGCCGAAGCGCATGCGTCAGAAACTCTCGTGATGCTCGCCGAAGGTGGTTTTCATCGCGTTCACGATCTCGCCGATCGTGCACTCCTCGCGCACGCAGTCGACGATGAGCGGCATCAGGTTCCCGGTTGTCGGCGCAGCGGCCTCGAGGCGCGAGAGCGCGTCCTGCCAATCGCTCGTGCGTGCAGCGCGGAAGGCCACCAGCCGCGCCACCTGATCGCGCTCCACGCTCTCGTCGATGACCATGATCGGCAGCTTCACCGTCTCGTCGTCTTCCACGAAATCATTGACGCCGACGACGATGGCCGACTTCTCTTCCAGCGCGCGTTGCGCGGCGTAGGCCGAGTCGCCGATCTCGTGTTGCATGAAGCCCGACTCGATGGCCGCGGTCGCGCCGCCCATGGCGTCGATCTTCTCGATGAGCGCGCGCGCGTCGCGCTCGATGTCCAGGGTCAGCGACTCCACCGCGTACGCGCCGGCGAGCGGATCCGCGGTCGAGGCCACCCCGCTCTCGTGCGCCAGGATCTGCTGCGTGCGCAGCGCGATCTTCACCGACTCCTCCGTCGGCAGCGCCAGCGCCTCGTCGCGCGAGTTCGTGTGCAGCGACTGGCATCCACCCAGCACCGCGGCCATGGCCTGATAGGCCACGCGGACGACGTTGTTCTCCGGCTGCTGCGCGGTGAGCGTCGAGCCGGCGGTCTGCGCGTGAAAGCGCAGCGCCACCGAGCGCGGGTC
>DATLBM010000118.1:0-9262 GCA_035526885.1 Thermoanaerobaculia bacterium
TGCCGAGAGCCGCGTTCAGTTAGTACACGGTGCGTTCTGGCTGGGCCAACCAGCGCCGCCGGCCGAGCCGGCCCGCCGGAGGCGCCCTCGTCGTTCTCCGAGCGGAGCGACCAAGTATCATCCGTCGCCGTGTTCAACCCGACCTGGCTCGTCACAGGGATCGTGTACGCCGCCGGGGTCTGGCTCGCGCGCAGGCGTGGTGTCGAGCTGCCGCGCCGCGTCGCGATTTTCTTCTACGCGCTGGTCTTCGTTTTCTTCTACCCCATCCTCACCCAGGACAAGGTCAACACCTCCGTCGACTACCTCGGCACGCTCCCGCCGTGGGAGTACACCGTCCCCGAAAACTTCGAGGCGGGCAACGGGCAACTGAACGATCTCGCGCTGCAGATCGTGCCGTGGGCGCACCAGGTGCGCGAAGGGTGGCGCTCGGGTCATCCGCCGCTCTGGAATCACTTCTCCGCGGCCGGTTATCCGCTGCTCGCCAGCGCGCAGAGCTCCGCGCTCTCGCCGCTGCGCATCCTCGGACTGCCGCTCTCCCTCGCGCATGCGATGTCGTTCGAGGCGGCCATGAAAGTGCTGCTCGCGCTGACCTTCATGTTTCTCTGGTGCCGTCGGCGCTATTCGGAGATCGCCAGCGTGTGCGGCGCGGTGGCCTTCGGCTTCTCCACTTTCATCATCGTCTGGCTGCATTTTCCGCTGATCACGACCGCGTGCCTCGTGCCGGCCGTGTTCCTCGCGCTCGATCTGCTGGCCGAGCGGATCACGTACGCACGCTTCGTGTTTCTCGCGGCGATCGGCGCGGCCATGCTGTTCGGCGGACACGTCGAAACCGTTTCCCACACCGCGTTTCTGGCGACGCTGTACGTGTTGTGGCTCGTACTCGCCGAGCGCGTGACGCCGCGCATCTTCATCGCCATCGCCGCAGCGGCAGTCGTGACCATTCTGCTGGCGGCGCCGTTCCTCGCGACTTTCGCCGAGGCGGTGACGAAGTCGAAGAGATACCAGGAGCTGGAGGGGCGGGTGGAGACGGGCGAGGTGTCGCATACCGACGCCACGTCGATGGCGCTGCTCGTCTCGCCGCGCTTTCCTCCCGCGGGGCATGCGGAGGCCATCAGCGGATTTGCGGGGATCTTCGGCATCGCGGCGTGGATCGCCGTCGCGCTGCACGTGATCGCGAAGAAGAAGTGGCGCTCGCGCGAGATGTTCTTCGTGCTCGGCGCGTTGTTGTGTCTCGGGATCATTCTCGACTGGCCGGGGATCGGCGACGCGTTTCATCTGCTCTTCAGCCTGGCCGCGAATGCGCGCGTGCGATTGCTGCTCGTGCTGCTCGTGGCGATGTTGACGGCGGCGGCGATCGATCTCGTGGATCGCAGGACGCTGTACGCGGGCATCGCCGGCGCGGGTGCGTTGATGCTCCTCGCGTTCGTAGCGATGCAGCACGAGCTGGGCGCGGTGGCGATGCTGCCCAGCGTCATGGTGCTCATCGTGGCGATGTTCAAGCTGTCGAAGTGGGGCACGAACGCGCTGCTGGCCGCGATCATCATCGAGCTTTTCGCGAATACGAAGCAGTGGAATCCCGTCGTCTCGCAGGACTGGATGTATCCGCGCACCCCCATGCTTCGCGCGCTCGACGATGCCGCGAAAACGCAGAAGGAGCCGTTCCGCATCGTCGGCAACGCGGCCACGTTTTTCCCGAATGTGTCCGCGGTTTACGGATACGAGGACGTCCGCGCGCACGACCCCATGACGCCCGGCCGCTACGTGTCGCTCCTCTCGCTCGTCACGGGCTACGACCCCGCCGAGTACTTCGCGCCGTGGACGAACTGGGAGCATCCGCTGCTCGATTTTCTGAACGTGCGTTACGTCGTCACGAGCGCGCGCGGCGAGCTGCCGGAAGGCTTCCGCAAGATCTACGACGGCAGCGACGGCACGCTGTTCGAGAACGAGGAAGTGCTGCCCCGCTTCTTCGCCGTGCCGAACGTCGTCATCGAGTTTCGCGACGCCGTGTACGCGCAGCGCCTGCGCGATCTTTCGTGGAAAGACACGGCGCTTCTCGATGAGTTGAAGGTCGAGGTGCCGCAGATGCACGACGACTTTTTCAAGCCGCGTCCCGCCAACGCGCCGGCTGCGAAAGCGGTCATCACCGAATCGACGCCCACCGACTACCGGCTGCACGTGACCGCGCCGCGCTGGTCGCTGGTGGCGAGCAGCGTGCCGTGGTGGCCGGGCTGGAAAGTGTCGCGCAACGGCGTGCGCGTCAGTCCCATCCGCGTCAACGGAGCGTTTCTCGGATTCGCGGTGCCGCCCGGTGAGGTCGACGTCCGCGTCTGGTACGACCCCTGGACCTTCCGCCTCGGCGCCATCGTCGCGGCCGCGACGCTTGCCGCCCTCGTCGCGTATGGTGTGCGTCGGCGACCATGAATTGGACGTGGATTTACGTCGGTGCGCTTTACGTCGCGGCGGTCGCGCTCCTGCGCCGCGGCGGCGTCGAGCTGCGCAAACGCGTGGCGTTGTTCTTCTTCGCCCTCGTCCTGGTCTTCTTCTTCAAGCCGCTGACGCAGGACTTCGTCATGGCCCAGGACGACTTCCTGAACACGCTGCCGCCGTGGCACTTCATCACCAGGATTCATGAAGCCACCAACGGCGAGATGAACGACATCCCCCTGCAGCACACGCCGTGGGGACATCAGGTGCGCGAGAGCTGGAAGTCGCTGCACGTGCCGCTGTGGAATCACCTCAACGGCTCGGGGTATCCGCTGCTCGCGAACGGACAGAGCCAGGCGCTGTCGCCGATCCGATTTTTGATGCTGCCGCTGCCGACGAATCGCTTCATGGCCGGCGAGGCTGCGGCGAAGATCCTGATCGCCCTCACCTTCACCTTTCTTTTTCTGCGCGGGCGCGGCTACTCCGAGGTGGCGTCCGTCATCGGCGCGATCATCTTCGGGTTCGGCGGATTCCTCCACAGCTGGCTGCATTTCCCGCACGTGACGACGGCGTGTTTCCTGCCGGTGATCCTGTGGCTGATCGATCGCATCGCGGCGCGTCCCAGCCGCGGATTGATCGTGGCCGCGGCGCTGACCTGGATGACCATTCTCTTCGGCGGCCATCCCGAGACCGCGTCGCACATCTTCTTTCTCTCGCTGCTGTACCTGATCTGGATCGTCTTCGTGGAAAAGCGCGCCACGTGGCGTCTCTTCCTCACTCTCGGCACGGCGATGTTCGTGGCCGCATTGCTGGCCGCGCCGTTCCTCGTGCCGTTCATGGAGGCGCTGCCGAAGTCGATGCGGTACGGCGAGTTGAAAGTCTCGCCGCTGGGGCGCGAATCGCTGCCTTACGCCGATCTCGACTCGATCATCGTGCTCTTCCAGGCCCATTTCTTCGGGCGCGTGCCGTTCGAGAAGCCGTGGGGTCCCGCCGTCGCCGAGCCGGTGGGCGGCTTCGCCGGAGTCCTCGGCATCGCCGCATTCGTCGCGCTCTTCGTGCACGCCGTGCGGCGGCGGGCCTGGCGATCGACGGAGCTCTTCTTCGTCATCGCCACCGTGATCGTCTTCGGCGTGATCGACGGCTGGCCGCTCATCGGCGACGCCATTCACAAAGTGCTGCCCGTCGTGGCGCACGCGCGCTTCCGCATGCTGTTCGTCATGCTGATGGGGATTCAGGCCGCGGCGGCGATCGATCTCACGCAGCGCGACCGCAAGCCGATCCTGATCGGCGCGGGTGTGGTCATGGCCATGCTGATCGCGCTCTTCGCGTTGAAACACTTTCCATCGGACGAGGCGCTGACGACGTCGCTGCTCACCTCCGCGCGCAGCGTGGTCGTGCTGCTCTTCGCCGCACTCCTGGCCACGCGGTGGAAAACGTTCGCCACGCTGGGCCTCATGGTCGCGGTGATCGTGGAGCTGTGGTCCGTGACGCAAGGCTGGAACCCGCCCTTTCCCGCCAGGTCGATGTACTTCAAGACGCCGATGATCGAGGCGCTCGAGAAACTGCGCGACGCCAATCCGCCGGACTCGTTCCGCGTCATCGGCGTCGGCCCGCTCGTCTATCCGAACATCAACGCCATGTACGGCATCGAGGAAGTGCGCGCGCACGACCCGATGGCCTTCGACCGCTACATGGGCTTCCTCGTGCAGACCACGGGGCTGCAGACCGGGCCCGAGCACTATCACCCATGGTTCGAGAACGCCGACGCCTCGGCACTCGACTATCTGAACGCGCGCTACCTGATGATCGATCCGTACGCGCCGCCGCTCGATCCGTCGCGATGGAAGATCGTGTACGACGGCATCGACGGCAAGATCTACGAGAACCTGCACGTGCTGCCGCGCTTTTTCGCGGTGCGCAACGTGATCCTCGAGTTCCGCGATCACCTCTTCTATCAGAAGCTTTCGTCGCACACGGACTGGGCGAACACCGCGCTGCTGGAACGCCTCGACCTCGAGTCGCCGCGGGAGGATCCGGACTTTTTCAAGCCGCGTCCCGATGGCGCTCCGGTGGCGGTGGCGCGCGTGATCGAGGCCTCGCCCACCGCGTATCGCGTGCAGGCCACGGCACCGCGATGGTCGCTCGTCGTCAGCTCGATCCCGTCGTGGCCGGGATGGAAGATCGAGCGCAACGGCAAGCAACTGAAGCCGATCCGCGTGAACGGCGCGTTCATCGGCTTCGCCGTCCCGCCCGGAACGTCCGACGTTCGCGTCTATTACTCGCCGTGGACGTGGAAGGTGGGGCTGGCGCTGGGCTTCACCGGAATTTGCGCGTTAGCCGTTCTCTGGAGAACGTATCCACGCGCGCCAGCGCCGGCGTGAGCACCTCGCGCTGCTTTTCCACGAGCTGGGCGATCCCGCTCTTGGCCAGCGACAGCATCGCGTTCATCTCATCCTCGCTGAAGCTCGCGCCCTCGGCGGTGCCCTGCAGCTCGATGAAGCGATTCTTGTCCGTGGCCACCACGTTCATGTCCACGCCCGCCTTCGAATCCTCGGCATAGTTGAGATCGAGGACCGGCACGCCGTTGACGATGCCCACCGAGATGGCGGCGATGAAATCGACCACCGGCCAGTTCGCCATCGAGCCCTTCGTGTAGAGCTCCGACAGCGCCAGCACGAGCGCGCAGTACGCGCCGGTGATCGACGCCGTGCGCGTGCCGCCATCGGCCTGGATGACGTCGCAGTCGAGCCACACCGTGCGCTCGCCCATCTTTTCCAGATCCACCGCCGCGCGCAGCGCGCGTCCGATGAGGCGCTGGATCTCCATCGTACGCCCGCCCTGCTTGCCTTTCGCGGCTTCGCGCTCCACGCGCTCGGTCGTCGCGCGCGGGAGCATTCCGTACTCCGCCGTCACCCAGCCCTTGCCGGTGCGATAGAGAAACGGCGGCACCTTCTCCTGGATCGAGGCGGTGCAGCAGACGCGGGTGTCGCCGACTTCGATCAGCACCGAGCCTTCCGCGTGCTTGATGAAGTTCGGGCGAATGGCCACGGGCCGCAGCTCGTCCGCGGCGCGGCCGTCGATGCGTGTCTTTCCGTTCAAGCGGGCACTCTTTCTTCGATCACCGCGCCCTTGGGCACCACCACGATTCCCGAGTCGGTGACCGTGAAGCGCTCGCGGTCGTGCTCGAGGTCGTAGCCGATGGTCGTTCCGGGCGGGAGCTTCACGCCCTTGTCGATGATGGCACGGCGGATTTTCGAATGGCGTCCGACTTCCACGCCGTCCATGAGGATGGCTTCGTCCACGTCCGCGTACGAGTTGATGCGCACGCGCGGACTGAGCACGCAGCGGTTGATGGTGCCGCCGGAGATGATCGAGCCGTCCGAGACCAGCGAGTCCGTGGCGATGCCGATGCGCTGCGACTTCGAGTCCGCGAAGACGAACTTCGCCGGCGGCTGATGCAGCGGCGCGGAGACCACGGGCCACATCGGGTTGTACAGGTTGAACAGCGGGGTCACCGCCACGAGGTCCAGCGCCGCCGCAAAGTACGAGTCGATCGTGCCCACGTCGCGCCAGTAGCCCTGGTTGATGGCGTCCTCGCCGGGGATGAAGTTCGTGGCGAAGTCGTACGCGAACACCTTCATCCGCGGGTACATCTCGGGGATGATCTCCTTGCCGAAGTCGACGCCCGCGTTGCGCAGCGCGTTCTTCTGCAGCACGTCGATCATCACGTTGGCCTTGAAGATGTAGTTGCCCATCGAGGCCAGGATCATGTCCGGCCGGTCGGGCATCGTCTTCGCGCCGTGCTTCGGCTTCTCCACGAAGCCGGTCACGCGATAGTCGTCGTCGATCTCCACCACGCCGAAGTGCTGCGCCTCTTCCACCGGCACGGGAATGGTGGCGATGGTCAGGTCCGCATCGTTGTTGATGTGGTCCTGCAGCATCTGGTTCACGTCCATCTTGTAGATGTGATCGCCGCCGAAGACGCACACGTACTCGGGCCGCTCGTCGAAGATCAGCTCCAGGTTCTGAAAGACGGCGTCGGCCGTGCCCCGGAACCAGAACGGGCCGCGGCGCATCTGCGCGGGCACGACGTCAACATATTGACCAATCTCCGGCACCAGCCGCCACGTGCGCGTGATGTGCTCGATCAGCGAGTTGGATTTGAACTGGGTGAGGATCTTGATCTTGAAGAACCCGGAGTTGATGAAGTTGTTGATGACGAAGTCGATGATGCGATAGCGCCCGCCGAACGGAACGGCCGGCTTGGCGCGGTCTTTCGTGAGCGGGAACAGCCGCTCCCCCTGCCCTCCCGCGAGGATCATCGTCAGAACGTTGCGTCGAGCCAGTGATCCGTACATGCGTGTTCGCCGATCTGCGAGATTCTTTCCAAGATGAAGGGCCGGGGCAAGTCGCCGACGCGCCGACTATACTTCGCGCGGCATGGCGGAGAAGGACTACTACGAGATCCTGGGGGTGAAGAAAACCGCCTCCGAGGCCGAGCTGAAAAAGGCCTATCGCGATCTGGCCAAGAAATATCACCCCGACAAAAACAAGGGGAACAAGGACGCGGAGAACCGCTTCAAGGAGATCTCCGAGGCCTACGCCGTGCTCTCGGACAAAGACAAGCGCGCCCAGTACGACCGCCTCGGCCGCGAGGCCTTCGGACCCGGCGGCGCCAATCCGTTCGCGGGCTTCGACTTTTCGGAGTTCATGGGCGGCGGCTCGCGCGGACGCCAGCGCAGCACGCGCGGCGCGCGCTCGGGCACGATCGACTTCACGGACATCTTCGGCGATCTGTTCGGCACCGGCGGCGGCCGCGGCGGATTCGAGCCTGCACCGGAGCCGGAGATGCAGGCCGAGGTCACGATCGATTTCCGCGACGCGATCCTCGGCACGACCATGGCCCTCAGCGTCAACGGCGACTCGATCAAAGTGAAAGTGCCCGAGGGCATTCGCGACGGACAGAAGATCCGGGTGGCGCGGCGCGGGCAGGCGTCGATCCAGCTCACCGTGCACGTGCGGCCGCATGCGTTCTTCGAGCGCCGCGGCGACGACATCTACGTCGATCTGCCGATCACGATCGGTGAGGCGATCCGCGGCGCCGAGGTCGAAGCGCCGACGATTCACGGGCCGTCGCGCATCCGCATCCCCGCGGGCACGCAGGCCGGACGCACGATGCGGCTCACGGGCAAGGGCGTGAAGAAGAAGGACGGCGCCGGCGATCACTACGTGCGCATCCAGATCGTGATCCCGCCCACCGCGCCGGAGGATGCGGTGGAAAAGATCGAGTCGGCGTACGCGGAAAATCCGCGCGCGAATCTGAGAACGGCGCTCTGATGCAGATCCAACTCATCCGCGCCGACGTCACCTCGCTGAAAGTCGATGCCATGGCTTCGCCGAATCCGGAAGCGTTGTCGCAGAACGGACGCGCCACCGTCGTCACCGGCGGAAATCTCCTGGCGCGCTTCGTCATCGAAGTGCCGGTGCCGCGCGGCGACGACGAAAACGCCGACGCGAAGCTCCGCGACTCCACGCAGGACGCACTCGAACGCGCCGACGAGCTCGCGGTGGCCACCATCGGCCTGCCCGTCCTCGGCAAGCGCTCCCTCGGCTTCACCACCGAGCGCGCCGCGCGCGTCATGCTCCGCGCCGCGCTCGACTTTCGCACGCGCGCACGCTCGCTGCACCGCGTCATCTTCTGCCTCTTCGGAAAAGAGGAGTACGCAATCTTCGAAAGCGTGATGAAGGAGCTGGAGAGTTGAACGCCGCCGGAAACATCTTCGTCATCGGCGACTCGCACATCGGCCTCGGCGAAGGCGCCGAGAAGCCGGTCAACGCCTGGCTGGACCGCCTCAAGGCGCTACAGCCGAAAGCGCTCTATCTCAACGGCGATCTGTTTCACTACCTCATCGCACACGACAAGTTCCGCACGGACTCGGTCGATCGCGTGATGGCGAAGTTCCGCGAGCTGCGCGACGCAGGCATCGGCGTGCACTACGTCGAAGGGAACCGCGACTTCTTTCTGAAGAAGTCGTTCGTCGAGGACGCGGTCACGGACATCGCCTTCGAATACTCAGTCCCCGCCGGCACGAAGAAGTTCCTGATCATCCACGGCGACATGATCAATGACCGCGACTGGAAGTACCGCTTCTGGCGTCACGCGTCGAAGAATCCCGTCACGAAATTCGGCGTGAGCATGATCCCGGGCCAGATGGCCAAGCGCTTCGTGGACAAGATGGAGCGCGCGCTCGCGGGCTCGAACTTCAAACACAAGTCGCGCATCCCGGTGGAACTGATGGAAGCCTACGGAGCGCGCCGCTACCGCGAGGGATTCACGAACGTGGTCTTCGGCCACTTTCACAAGAAGATGGTCCTGCCAGGACGCTCGACCGTGATGGTCCTCCCCGCCTGGTACGAGTCGGGCGAGGCGCTGATGATCGACCCGCGCACCGGCGACGCCGAGTACCTGGTGGTCTGAGTTTCTTTCGCTTGCGCTTGGGGAACGACGAGGGCGCCTCCGGCGGGCCGCCACGGGCGGCAGCGCTTGTTGGCCCAGCCGGAACGCACCGTGTACTGACTGAACGCGGCTCTCGGCAGCCGCACGTGTTGCCGTAAGCGCTGCCGGCCGTGCCGGCCCGCCGGAGGCCCCCGGTCGTCCTCGGTTGGGCGGAGAGCGAAAGCGACTGACTCTCACACCCGCGCAAGCGCAGCCAGCGCGGGGAAGATCACGTCCGCGTGCGTGATGGCGAAGCTCTTCTTGAGGATCGCGTTCACGTCGCGGGACGTTGCGATCTCGCGGACGTCGCCCGATCCTGCGCCCGAGATCACGATCACGGCC
>DATLBM010000119.1:0-16688 GCA_035526885.1 Thermoanaerobaculia bacterium
CTGCCCGCAATGCCATGCGGAGCTCCGCGATCTGTCGGAGCTGGCGGGGAGTCCGCCGGCACGCGCGGCTTCGCGATGGCTGGTGGCCGCGGCGGCCCTCCTGATCGCGTTGATGGCGGGTGCGTACTGGGTTTCCCGATCGCGGCGTGTCGTCACACCGCCACCGCCTCCCGCTGCCGTTGCCGTCACGCCGGCGCCGGACCAGTGGACTCAGCTCGCCGCCGCGGTGCTCAGCGCCGGCAGGATGGACCCGCCGCCGATTCTTCGCGAGCTGCGGCCCGCGCCCGACGTTCTCCGCGATCCTGCCGCCACGTCGGCGCAGCCGGCGATGACACCCGCCGGCGTCGTGATCGAAAGCGTCACGCCGACGCTGCACTGGACGGTGGCAGGAGGGCGTTCCGTCGTCAGCGTTTTCGATGGCCGTCGCCGCGTCGCGCGCAGCGAGGTTCTCGACACGCACGAGTGGCGCGTCTCCCCTCCCCTCGCACGCGGCCGCACGTACGCATGGCAGATCGAAGTGCGCCGGCCGGAATCCGTCGACATCGTGCCGGCACCGCCGGCGCCGCCGGCACTGTTTCATGTTCTCGATGAGGGCAGCGCGGCCATCCTCGCGGAGGCGCGCCGCCGTCATCGCAATGATCCTCTGATCATCGGAGTCCTGCATGCGCGCATGGGAATGCAAACCGAAGCGGCCGGCGAACTGCGGGCCTGGGCGGCACAGCATCCGCGCGAGCCGAACGCTGCGGCGCTGGCCGGCAGCGTGGCCCGCTGGTAGCCGCGCCGCGCTGCTGGCGCTCTGGCTGCTGATCCTGCCCTCGGCGGCGGCGGCGCAGGCCGTCTCCGCTGACGACATTGCGCGCGCGGTCGATGGATTCGTCTCCGCGCTGAGCTCCGGCACGGTGGGCTCGCTGGGGGCAATCGAGAGCGTAGAAGCGCGCGAGCTGCTCATCTCCAGCGTTTGCGTGAACGTTCATTCCTTCCGCGCAAGGACCAAGACGGTGAATGAGCACGGAGCGACCGTCATCCTCGATCTGATGGCATCGCGAGTCCTGCGCAGTACATCGCAGACGACGGAGTCCCTGCCCGACCGCTGGGTGTTGACGATCGCATGCGGCGACGGCGGCTGTCGCGTCAAACGTGCGGTGACGAATGCGGACGCGGTCGCGATCGCGATCGTGGACGCGCGCGAAAGCGAACGGGAAAGCATTCTCGCGGCCGAGGCTCCGGGCGAGGAGGCCGAGGTCGCGCGGTGGCTGTCGCGTCACAGCGTCGATCTGACGTGGGGCGGCCGGGTGGAGTACGAACGCGCGGCAGGGCTTGTCCGTTTCGCGCGGCAGCTCGCCGTGCGCAGCAGCGATCCCGCCGTCGAGGCCTACACCGTCCTGCTCCTCGCCGGCGTCCACCACAACCAGCGGACACCGTGGCTGGAAGAGTGCACGGAGGCGCTCGAGCTCGCGCGCATGAGCGGTGATGCCGACACGATCGCCGAGATACTCTCTTACCTCGGGCGGTGGAAATGGCAGGAGCACGATGCCGGCGGTCTCGAAGACCTCCGCATCGCCGCGGCGATGACCGCCGAGCTTCGCGATCCCCGGTTCGGCCTGTACGCGCTGGAAGCACTCTGCCTTGCGCAAATCCAGAACGGCGACCTTCGCGTCGCGCTCCGGACGGCGAACGAGCTCCGGGAGCGGTCGGCGAGCTTCGGCTGGACGGAGGGCGAATCGATCGGCGCGCGCCGCGGCGCAACGGTGTACTACGTCCTGCAGGACTACGAGACCGCCCGGCGCTACAACGAGATCGCATGGCAGAAGGCGTTCGCCTCCCATGACGTACGCCTGCAGGGTTACGCCATGCACAACATGGCCACGACCGATCTGCAGGCCCGCCGTTTCGACCAGGCCATCGAAGAGTTTCGTCGTGCCGCGGCGATGATGGCCGGACTCTCCGACGACGAGCTGATGACGGCCTACGCCAGTCTCGCCAACGGCTTGATCGAGGCCGGCCGGTATCGCGAGGCCGGGGCCGCCGTCGAGAGCGCGCTGGCTCACGGCGGGAACATCGAGCCGATCTGCCGCGCGCGCACGATGACGATCCTCAGCGAACTGCGGCTGGCGCAGGGCCGGCCGGCGGAGGCGCTGGCCGCGGCGATCAGCGCTCTTCCGCCGCAGGATGCGCCGAAGGAGGGACTCTCCGGGTTTTCGCCCTGGCACGCGCAGACCGCGGCCGGACGCGCGCTCAAACGCCTGGGACGTCTCGCTGATGCGGAGGCCAGGCTTCGTCGCGCGGTGGAGATCATCGAAGAGGAGCGGTCGCGATTCGAAGGCGCCGCCGTCCATTACTTCGAGGGAAAGACGGTTCCGTACGAAGAGCTGACCGGGATTCTCGTCGCCAGCGGGCGCGCGCGCGAGGCGCTCGAATTCTCCGAACGGCTGCGCGCGCGGACGCTGGCCATGATCGCCGAGCAGGGAAGAGTCGACGTCTCTGCGGTCATGACGGCGGCCGAGAAAGCGCGGCAGCGCGAGCTCGATGGAAAGCTGGCGGAACTGAACCGCCTCCTGGCGCGCAAATCAGAGGGAGTGGAAGCGCGGTCTCTGGCGACGGACCGCGACGCCGTGCGCGTCGACCTGCAGCGCTTTCGGGCCGAGCTCGACGTCGTCCATCCGATGCGGCGCCCTCCGCCCGAGAAACCGCTGACCATTCCGCCGGCGCTCGGCGATACGCTCTTCGTCGAGTACCTCGTGGGCGACGACGGCGTGGCCATTTTCGCGGTGCGTCGCGGCAGCGGCGGCGCGATCCGTGCGACGGCGCGCTACGTCAGCATTTCGCGGCCGCGCCTGGAGGCACTCGCGGCTCGCTTCGTCCATTCCATCGAGCAGCGCGACCTCGGCTACACCGGCGACGCCCGCCGGCTCTACGACCTCCTGCTTCATCCCGTCGAGTCCGAGCTCCGCTCCAGCCGGCGCCTCTGCGTGATTCCCGACGGCGTGCTGTGGCGGCTGCCCTTCCATGTCTTCGTCGATCCCGCCGGACGCCACGTCCTCGAGCGAATGCCACTTTTTTACTCGCCGTCGATCCGGACGTTGTCGATCACGACGCGGCCTCCGGCAGACGACGAGCCGCTGGGGCAACTCCTGGCGTTCGGGAATCCGGCGCTGTCCCCGGCCATGACCCGTCAGGCCGTCGCGTTCCAGCGCGATGCCTCGGTCGGCCCGCTGCCGCAGGCCGAGGAGGAGGTCGAGACCATCCGCCGGCTGTACGGCACGAAGGATGTGAAAGTGCTCGTCGGCGCGGCGGCCAGCGAAGCGACTTTCAAGGACGAAGCGGCTCGCTATCGCATTCTGCACATCGCCGCGCACGGCGTGTTCGACGAGCGCGCGCCGATGTTCTCCGCGCTTCTTCTCGCGGCGCGCGATGGCGGAACCGAGGACGGGTTCCTCGAGGCGCGCGAAATTGCCGATCTCGCGCTGCGCGCCGACGTCGTCATCCTGTCCGCCTGCGACAGTGCCCGCGGGCGCTACGGCGCCGGTGAAGGGCTGATCGGCATGACCTGGGCGCTGCAGGTGGCCGGTTGTCCGACGGCGGTGGTGAGCCAGTGGAAGGCCGCCTCGGCGCCGACCGCGGACCTGATGATCGCCTTCCATCGCGCACTCCTGTCGGGCGCATCGAAGCCGGATGCGCTGCGCCGCGCGGCGTTGCAGCTGCTGAATGATCGCCGCACGGCGCATCCGTTCTATTGGGCGCCGTTCATCGTGGTCGGACAACCGTGAGCGCGCGTGGCGGACGGGCTCTCCGTCCGCCAGCTGACGCTCATCCGAAAAACACTATTGGACGACGAACGTTTCCCATGTCCCGGGACTGAATGCCGTTGCCGACACGCTGCTTCCGCCGCCGCCCGCGGCACTCATGTAATAGCCGCAGCCGGAGCGGAACGCGACGCGGTCTCCGGTGCCGACCGGGCCGAAGCCGTCGAGGCGGACGATCGTCCAGAGCTCGTAATTCATCGCCCAGCCGGTGGTATTGACTCCGGAATTGCCACAGCCGATGGCGCTCACGAAGTAATTCCGATTGGTCTTGATGTAGATCTGGTCGCCGCTGTAGATCGTCCCGCCATTGAGCGGCACGAATTGGAATTGCGTCTCGTAAGTGCTGGTCGTGCCCGTGGCATCGAAGGTTCCCGCGGCGCCGTTGAATCCGCCGCCACTGACGGCTTTCAGAAGCCTGCCGTTGTCGGTGCGGAAGTTGCGGACCGGGATGGAGGGATTCCAGGTCGTAGCGAAATGAAACGTAGCGGAGCTGGTGGCCGAGCGATTGTCCTGGCCGGCGGCGGGTATCACATACCCCGATTTCATTTTCGCCACGACACGCCATTGGAATCGGCTGGTATACGAGAGGCCGGTAATGCCGACGCTGCACGTCCCGCTGCCGTTGCATGGGAGATCCGAGAACACCAGACTCTCCGGAGTGTCGTTGCCGCTGGAGTAAATGTCATACGTGACGGGCCAGCCGGTGCGGTCCGCATCGAGACCGTCGCTCCAGCGAAGCGTGAAGGAAGTGGGAATGTTCACGCTGTTGTTGGGAGGATAGACCGCTCCCGGCGGCAGCGCGCGCGGGTACGTGTACAGCGACGATTGGTAATTGCAGTACGGCACCGGCGTGTTGGCGATGATCGCGGTGCTGGCGGGGTAATTCTCCTGTCCCCAATAGACGTCGTCTTTCCAGAGGTATGCATAATAGTAGCCGTACCCATAATACGAAACGTTGATGTTGAAGTCGCCGACGGAATTCGTCGTGCCCGAGACGCACTGTGACGTCGGACGATAATCGCGATCGTCGGCCTTGCACCACTTCATGTTGAAGTTGCCCGCGTAATAGGTGCCGCTGCTTGCACCGACGTAAGCCCGCCCGGAAAAACACTGAGCATTCACGTCGGCGGCGAACAGGACTGACCATGCGACCAGAACGGAGAGAACGGATAATCGTTTCACGGGGCCTCCTAGCCATTTCGATTTGTTATTGCTGGTGACGGAGAACCGTGAGACAGATTACCGAGCGGCGCGTGAACGCGCGCTGCGCCGCGCCGTTTCGCATCATTTCGATGGCAGATCGCAGGAGGTTCAGGCCACGCCGCCGCACCCGGCGAGCGTGTGACAGGTAGCGCTGATCTTTCCTCCGGCGCCTACGCGCAGCACCCGAGGAACCACGTCGAGCCGATGCTGCAAGCGCGCGGCAGTCGCCGGAGTGACGAAGTACAGAGTCAGATCTCCTGCGACGGCTTCCAGATCTTTGGCGGCAGCTTCGCGGGCGACGAGCGATACCAGTACCACGTTCCGCATTTTTCCGTCTCTCGCGGCGATGATCTGTTCGCGGCACGGCGCGCAATCCGGGACGACCAGAGCGACGTACGACGTGCCCTTCCAATCCGGCGGCGTGATTCTCACCGGACGTCCGGAGCGATCGACCAGTTCGAGCCATGGCATGAAGTCACCGGACCGAAAGGGAATGATCGCCCGCTCGGAAAGCGTAGCCAACTGCGCTTGCGCCGCGTCGTACGCGCGACGCAAGCGCCAGTTGGAATAGATGAGCGCAACGAAAGCGATCGTTGCCGCTGCATACAACAACCGCAGCGTGATCCTTTGCCAACGCATCATCGGAAGCCTCGATCCTTGCTCGACCTGCGCTCTACCAGTCGTTGCAACCGACCCGCGTGCACGCTCCCTCTTCCCAGTGCTCCCCGCCGTACTGGTCGTACCACCTGTACCCATTGCAGGCGTACACCGAGCAATCAGTGACGAAGCCGCCCCCGCAGTCCCAGGTCTCGACGATGTAGAAGTTCGTGCGCGTTCCCCACGTGCTCCATTGCCCCGAGCCGCACGCCAGGTACCGCCCTCCGACGGGATCGCCGTACGTGTCGTCGGCGTAGTACGTGATGTCGCGTCCGCCTGTCGGAAGCGCATACACCGTTGAAGCGACCGCGGCGATCATGCACGCGAGCAGCAGAAAAATCTTGAGCCTGTTGTTCATTTTCACGGATCCTCCTAGCAATTCGATTTGTTATTGCTAGTGACGGAGAACCGTGGACCAGATTACCGGCCAATGTGCCGGCGCGCTTCGACGCGCAATGACTACACGACCGAACCGACGAGGTCGTATGGATGCGCGTCCGTGATCTCCACGCGCGCGAACGCCGGCAGATCCTGCGGCAGCAGATCGACGCCGTCGTTGATCAGCAGGCGGCCGTCGATCTCCGGCGCCTGGCCGATGATGCGGCCCTCGAGCAGATGCTCGGTCTCCTCACACACGCCGGTGACGATGGCGTCGAAGGTCTGGCCGACGCGTAATTCATTACGCGACAGCGCGATCTTCTGCTGAAGCTCCATGAGCTTCGCGCGGCGGCGCTCCGCGGTCTTGCGCGTCGGCACATCCGCCATGCGCGCGGCCAGCGTCGAATCCTCGGCCGAGTAGACGAACGCGCCCATGTTGTCGAACTGGGCCCACTCCACGAAGTCATACAGCTCGCCGAAATCCTTCGGCGTCTCGCCGGGATGTCCGGTGATGAACGTCGTGCGCAGCGTCATGTCCGGCACGATGGAGCGCATGCGCGAGACCATCTCGCGGTACTCCTTCGGCGAGCCCGGACGGCGCATGCGCCCGAGGACGTTCGCGGTCACGTGCTGCAGCGGAATGTCGACGTACGACGCGAACCGCGGCTCCTTCGCCATCAGCTCGAAGAGGCTCCAGTCGAGCGAGCCGGGATACGCATACAGGAACCGGATCCAGCGGAAGCCGGTCTCGCGCAGCAGCGTCTCGACGAGGTTCGTCAGACCCTGCTCGAGTCCGAGGTCTTCGCCGTAGCGCGTGGTGTCCTGGGCGACGAGGTTCAGTTCCAGCACGCCGGCCTGCTGCAGCGCCTGCGCCTCGCGCACGAGCGAGTCGATCCCGCGCGAGCGGAACTTCCCGCGCATCTGCGGAATCGCGCAGAACGTGCACGGATTCGAGCAGCCCTCGCTCACTTTGAGGTACGCGTGCGCGGTGCCGTGCACGAGCACGCGCGGCAGATCCTCGTACAGCCGCTGCGACATCTTCCGCCGCGTCGGCGCGAGGTCGTCCGCCGCAACGCCCGTCACCGCGGCGGTGATGGCTTCGAGATGATCCAGCCCCACGAACGCGTCGATCTCCGGGATCGACTGCTGCAGATCGGTGCGGTACTTCTGCACCATGCAGCCGGCGACGATGAGCCGCTCCAGGCCGCGGCCTTTCTTCTCCGCCACTTCCAGGATCGTGTCGATCGACTCCTGCTTGGCCGCGTCGATGAAGCCGCACGTGTTGACGATGACCACGTCCGCGTCCTCGAGGTCATTGGTGATGACGACCTCGGACTCCGCCTGCAACTGCCCCAGCATGATCTCGGCATCGACGAGATTCTTGGGGCAGCCGAGCGAGATCATTCCGACGCGGCGAACTTTTTCGGAGGGGACGGCGGTCATGAGGATGGTTCAACAGGGAAATGCACGCGCGCCTTCCCCACCGTGTCATCCTGAAGCCCCGCAGAGGGCGAAGGACCTTCCAACCTGCCACTGGGGAAGGTCCTTCGACCGTCTTCGCGGCTCAGGATGACACCGGTTCACCGCAGCGTCGTGTCGAACAACTTCAGAATCCTCTTGTACTCATCCGCCCATGAGGTCGGCTCGACGAAGGAGTGATCCTCGAGCGGAAACATCGCCACTTCCCAGTTCTCCTTGCGCAGCTCGATGAGGCGCTGCGCCAGCCTCACGGTGTCCTGAAAGTGCACGTTCACGTCGATCACGCCGTGGCAGATCAGCAAGTGTCCTTTCAACCCCTCGGCGAAGTACATCGGCGAGGACTGGCGGTACGCCACCGGATCCTTCTGCGGCGTGTTGAGGATGTTGGCCGTGTAGCCGTGGTTGTAGTGCGCCCAATCCGTGACGGGACGCAGCGCGGCGCCGGCGGCGAAGACGTCCGGCGCCGTGAACATGGCCATCAGCGTGATGAAGCCTCCGTAGCTGCCGCCGTAGATGCCGATGCGTTTCGGATCGGCGCGCTGTTCGGACGCGAGCCACTTCGCGGCGTCGACGTGATCGTCGAGATCGACGCCGCCCATGTGCCGGTAGATCGCGGTGCGCCAGTTGCGGCCGTAACCCGAGGAGGCGCGGTAGTCGAGATCGAGGACGAGGTAGCCGCGCTCCATCAGGATGTGATGAAACATGTACTCGCGGAAGTAGTTCGACCAGCCGCGATGTACGTTCTGCAGATAGCCGGCGCCGTGCACGAAGATCACGGCCGGCCCGCCGTTCCAGTTCGCGGGCTTGTAGATGCGCGCGGGCACCTTCGCGCCGTCGCGCGCGGGAACGGAGACGATCGGCGCGTCCTGCCACGGATAGGTGAAGAACTCGGGCGCCGCCGCGTCCGTGACTCTCACGCCGTTCACGTACAGCTCGTGCGGCTTGTTCGTGTACGAGTAGATGTCCGCCAGCACCAATCCGTCCGGCGACAGTTCCGCATCGTGCCAGCCGGCTTCCTTCGTCAGCCTGGTGATCGCGCCGCCGCCGACGGGCGCGCGATAGAGCTGGAGCTCGTGCAGCGAGTCCTTGCTGGCGGTGAAGAAGAAATTCTTCGCGTCGTCGCTCACGCGCACGTTGGCGACTTCGTATTCGCCGCTGGTGATCGCGCGCGGCGTGCCGCCCTTGTAATCGAGCGCGTAGAGATGCATCCAGCCCGTGTGCTCGCTGATGAACCACACGGTCTGCGAGCCCGGGACGAAGCCGATGGCGTCATCGTCGAACCAGTGCACCCAGGCGTCGTCGTGCTCGTGATGAAGGACGCGCGTCTTGCCCGTCGCGGGATCGAAGGCCATCAGCCAGCGGTCCTTGTTGTCGGCGGCGCGGATGGGCAGCACGGCGGCGTTGCCGTCATCGGAGAAGAAGACCGGATCGATGTCGACGGCGCGATCTTCTTCGACCTCCGTCTTCGTGCCCGACTTGTTCTCGGTGGCCTCCGTTTTCTCCGCGGTCTCGGTCTTTTCGATTTTTTGTTTGAGGCCGTGCTCCAGCCAGGTGACCTTGCCGTCCTTCACGGAGATGCTGGCCAGGCGCGTGGCGGGCTCGCTGTCGCCGACCTTGCGCCGCGCGGGAAGATCGGTCGTGTAGCCGCTCTCGGTGACGTAGCTCGGCACGACGGCGCGCTTGCCGGTGCTGGGATCGCCGCCGATGAACGCGAGGACGAACTGCTCGTCGGGCGTGAGACGGAGGTCCTGCACGCTCTCGCCTTTTTTCAGTTTCAGCGGCGCGATGGCGATTTCCTTCTTGCGCTCGGCGTCGTCTTCTTTGCGCTCCGCCTCGCGCCGCGTCAGGACGTCGCTCAGCTTCTTCGCTTCCTCACTGACCCACTTCTGGCTCGCGGTCCGGTCCTTGTTCTCGTCTTCGAAGAGCGAGACGTTCGGACCTTTCTCGTCGGCGCCCACGATATTGGTGATCTGCGTCGTGCTGCCGTCGACGAGCGAGAGGACGAAGAGGTTGTTGTCGCGTACGAACGCGACGTGCTTCTCGTCTTTCGTGAAGCGCGGCTGCGACTCGTTCCCGATCGTGTGCGTCAGTGCGCGGCGTTTGTTCTTCTCGAAGAGAAAGAGGTCGCCGCGATCGGAGAAGACCACGCGCGACTTGTCCCTCGAAAAGTCGCCGCGTGCCGGCGGCGCATCCTTCGCCTCTTCGTCGGTGAGCTTGCGCAGCCCCTTGCCGTCGCGCCCGACGACGTACGTCGAGTACTCGTTCTCCTCGGTCGGCTCGTCGCGCTGCTTCCATGCGAAGTACACGGACTTGCCATCGCGCGACCAGCGCACGTCGCGCGGCGCGTAGCCCACGAGCTGCGGCCCGCGCATGATCGTGTCGATGTCGAGCTTCAGCTGTGCCTGTGCGGCAGCGGCGGAGAGGAGAACGAACAGAGGGATCAGCAACCGTCTCATGGGACGGGGATGATAAACGTCGTTCACTCAGATCACCGCTGCGGAGGTGTTACGACGACGACCGTTGCGTCGCCACGCCTGTACGTGAGCCGCTCCGACTGCGTGAATGCGATCTCACCAGGCGGCGATCTTCCGCACCGCCCCCCGCGCGCCGTTCACCAGCACGTGTTTGCGCAGCGCGTGGTTCATCACGCCCGAATCGAGCAGCATCAGCTCGTCCTGATCGGTCGGCTCTTCGAGCGTGGCGCCGAGGGCGCGGACCACTTCTTCCACGGTGCGGTCGTGCAGCGCGGGAATCGCGTCGGACATCGGATTGCGCGGGTTCACCTCGTGCGTCACCGCGAGCGCGTCGCCGCGGAGGAGGAACGTCTGCGACTTCTGCGCGCGCAGCCACTCCAGGGCAAGCCGTAGCGTGAGCACGTGCCAGTTGCGGTGTTTGCGATAGATCTTCGCGATGGCGCGATTGCGGTCGCCGGACGGTTTGAAGACGTTCGGCTGCACTTCCCAGATCAGCGCCACGTTGCTCGCGCTGTCGAACGTGCCCGAGGTCTCGCCGGCGGAGCCGGGGATCGTGTGTTGCTGCCCCTCCGCTTTTGCGAGCAGCACCGCGTCTTCGAGATCGAAGGCAACGACGTCGAACGAGATCGTGTCGGCACGTCCTCCGAGGTGCGCGTTGCGGCCCAGGATAGGGATGCCTTCGTCGATGCGGGCCATGGGAATGGCCGCGCCGGACGCGCGTCCTTCGGCGACGCGCGGGTGCCACAAACTCGCCGTCGGTTTGCCCTCGGACCACAGCGGATGACTGCGGCGAAGGTAGCGCTCCACGACCTGCTCGCGAATGGTCAGCGTGTCGTCGGGACGGAGCATCGTCGCGGACGTCACGCCGTCCGCGAGGTCGGCGAACACGTCCAGCACTTCATCGCCGAGGGAGAGATAGAGGTCGTAGAGTGCGGCTTTGGTGTCGGCGGGAACGCGGTACGCGCTGAGGACGCGGTCGATGTGTTCCGGAAAAGGCAAAAGGGAAAAGGCAAAAGGTGAAAGTGGAGAACGCTGCTGCTTTCGCCTTTTACCTTTCTCCTTTCACCTCGGGACCATTACGCCGCTTCGGCGCGGCGGCGCGCTGCATCGAGCAGGCGCTGCGCATCCGAGACCGCGGCGATGTCCTGCAATCCGGTGCGGATGTCCTTGCCGTGCGGGATGCCCTTCGAGAACCAGCCGATGACCGTGCGCGCCTTGTGCAGTTTCCAGCGGTCGATCTGCGGCGCGGCATCGATCTTCGAGAGATAGCGCTGCATGGCGTCGATGCGGCGCTCGATCTCGTTCGCGATCATGGTCTCGCCGTTCACGTACGCGTGAATGTCGCGGAAGATGAACGGATTGTGCAGCGCCGTGCGGCCGATCATCACGCCGTCGACGTTGGTCTGCTCGAACATGCGGATGGCGTCGGCGGGCGTCTTCACGTCGCCGTTGCCCCACACGGGAATGTTCAGCTCGCGCTTCACGGCGGCGATGTAGTTCCAGTCGCTGGCGCCCGTGTACGACTCCTTGCGCGTGCGTCCGTGAATGGCGATGGCCGCGACGCCGAGCTCCTCGAAGCGCTTGAGCAGGGGAATGACGTCGTCGCTCTCCCAGCCTTTGCGCACTTTCACGGTGACCGGGATCTTCACCATGGCCTTGATCTTCTCGACCACGCGCGCGGCCTTGTCGAAATCCTTCAGAAGCGCGGAGCCGGCGCCGCTGTTGACGACCTTCTTCACCGGGCAGCCCATGTTCACGTCGACGATGTCGACGCCCTGGCGCTCGACGATCGCGGCCGCGTCGTCCATGCGCTCGGGATCGCCGCCGTAGATCTGAATCGCGACCGGGCGCTCGTTCTCGTTGAAGGCGAGCATCTGATGACTGCGATCGTTCTTGCGCGTCAGCCCCTCGGCCGAAATGAACTCGGACACGACCAGGCCCACGCCGCCGAGCTCTTTGATCAGCGACCGGTAATACGTGTCGGTGACCTCGGCCATCGGGGCGAGCGCGAGCGGCGCCGGGATGTGCACGGAGCCGATCGAAAACGAGCGCTGGAGATAATCCGCCATCGGAATGAAGGTTAACGCCGCGGCGGCGAGTTACAATCCCGGCCCATGCGTAAAACCATTCTCGCAGCATCCCTCATGCTCGCCCTCGCGGTGCCCGCTGTCGCGGCCAACGTCGCGGGCGTCAATCTCGAAGACAAAATCACTGTCGGAACGCAGACGCTCATGCTCAACGGCGCGGGTCTGCGCAAGAAGTTCGTCATCAAAGTCTACGCGGGCGGGCTCTATCTGCCGTCCAAGCAAGGCAACGCGGCAACGATCATCGCCACCGATCAGTCGCGCCGCATGGTCATGCACTTCCTCTACAGCGTGACCAAGGCGCAGATGGCCGAGGCGTGGAATGAAGGCCTGACCGACAACACGCCCAAGGCCTCGCCGGAAGTGAAGACCGCGTTCAAGACGCTGGAAAGCTGGATGGAGGATGTGCCGAAAGGCAATCGCATCGTGCTCACCTACGTCCCCGGCACCGGCACGACGGTCGAGGTGAACGGCAAGACCAAAGGCACCCTCGGCGGCAAGGCCGTCTCGGACGCCATCCTGAACACGTGGCTGGGACCGGATCCGGCGCCGGGCGCCGATTTCAAGAAGGCAGTGCTCGGCGGCAAGTAACAGGCGCGCTAACGCGCGCCGTTGTCGGTTGTCGGTTATCCACCCCGCCGCACACCCGTTGCTGGGTCGTGGCTTTTCGTGCACGGTAACCCGGCAACGGGTGTGCTGGCGGGCGGATAACCGGCAACAATGTTCATCTGACCATTCGCCGGGTGAACGGCGCCCTTTCTGACCTTTCCGGAGCGGATTAACTTCACTCCGGAACCAAGGAAAGAGAGGGCGCCCCATGAACCGCATCACGGTCGTACTTGCATCATTGCTGTGCACCGCGTCACTCGGTGCGGCATCTCCCAAAATCAACTTCGACGCCACGCAGACGCCGCTGCAGAAGGCGATGCAGGCGGCCAATCGCGGCAACGCCCAGAAGAAGAGCGCGAAGCTCACCGGCGAGAAGCACGACAAGTGTCTCGAAGCGATCTCGAAGCACAACGACGCGGCGCTCAAGCATTGCGACGCCGCGGGCATGACGCTGGAGATCGTCAGTCCCGCGAAGTCGTTCAGGGACAAGTCGGGCAAAACCGCGGGCAAGCGCATGGTCACCAGGACCACGCTCGTCTACGAGAACCCCTCGCAGAAGGCCAGTGCCAATGCGACCGGACCCGCGCCCGCGAAGTGGCCCGCGCTGATGACGTTCTCTCCGCGCACCGCCAACGCCGACGGTCCCGCGGTCACCTCGCGCGGCGCGGCGTTCATGCCCGCGTCCGCGAACAACGATGACGGCGATTGCGTCGACTGGGTCGACGGCACGCATTTCAATCGCAGCAACTGCTTCGGCATCGATGGAAACCTCAAGCCCACGCTCACCGCCGACGCCGCGAACGGCCAGTGCACGCACACCAGCGGCAGCGTCTTCACCGGCAACGCGACGGACAACGTCGAAGACGACTGCTGGGACGCGAAGAACGCGCTGAAGACGACCCTGGTCGAGTCGATCGACGAAGACGGCGCCGACTCGATCGACAACGATCACGACGGCACCGTCGACGAAGACGGTGCCGCCGCGCAGACCGAGGGCGAATGCGCGCGCCTCTATCGCGCGGCGAAGGTCGATCCGCTGTCCACCGACGTCGATCCCGCCACCGGCCAGTGCAACATGGGCCGCCTCCTCGCCAAGTACGTCAACGACAAGTCCGTCGCCAAAGGCAACGGCAAGCTGTTCAAAATCAAAGACGACGGTACGTACGATCCCGAGGCCAGGGAAGGAAAGGTCGAGCCGGGAACGGAAGAGCGCCACATCGCGCTCACCGAATCGTTCGGCGTGAAGTGCAAGAAAGGGTTGACCTTCGTCGAGGCCGACGGCGTGTGCGCGAGCGATCAGCAGCTGGCGCTGTACGGCGGCGAGGAAGGCTTCCACGCGGCCATGGCGGCCACCATCGCCGCGAACGATGCCGGCGACGATCCGAACATGAAGCGCGTGGCCATGATGGGCTTCACCTTCGCGCCGCCGGTCATCGAGTGGGGCTACTCGATCAGCGAAGAAGTTTGCGTCCTCGGCATCTGCGTGGAAGTCTTCTACGCCCGCATCGGCTACGAATTCGATCTCGCCCTCGGGCTGCGCATGCCCGTCGAGATCGAAGTGCTCGACGAGCCAGCGTCCATCCTGGCGGGAACGAATTACGAGGTGAAGACGCAGGTCGAGCCGCTGAACTTCAGCGCGAAACAGTTCACCGATTTCTGCAACGAGAACCACCTCGCCGACGGACTGGTCATCGCGAACTGCAACGAGCGTTTCGCGTTCCCGAACTTCATCGACGAGGCCCTGCAGGTCATCAAGCCGGAACACATCGACGGCGACGAGTTCGTCGCGCAGTACTCCGTGTTCGCGGGCGTGAAAGTGGAGGTGTTCGGCATCCCCATCATCAGCTGGGGCATCGACTCCGCGCTGGACGTGCCGGATGCATGGACGATGCTGCGGCTGAAGAACGCCATCACCGATCTGCCCGACGGCGTGGACATCGGCCAGGTGCAGGCCGCGATCGCGCTGCTGGCGGGATGGAGCTCGGCGAGCAATACCGAGGACGCGGCCATCGCGCTGGCGGACTTCATCAAGGAGATCAGCGGCGCGCCGGGCACGTTCACCACGCCGTTCGGCTTCGACGAAGACGGCGCGCTGCGTCCCTTCCCGTTCAGCGGCGAAGTGGAAGTGATGGCCGACTGCGCGCAGGCGCTGGTCGAGCAGAAAGTGATCACCATCGGCGGCCGCCAGCGCCCGATCTGCACGAACATGATCCTCGGCGTCTCCGGCGCGAGCCTCGGCATCGGCCTCGGACTGGAAGCGACCGCCGGCTCGACGCGCATCACCAGCAAGGCCACGACGTCCGAGGATGCGCGGATTGCGCCTTCGCCGCGGAGCGTGGAGTGGAACAAGTCCAGTAACGAGAGCGCCAGCACGGTGGGCATCACCATCACGCCGGACAACTACGACGCGCGCGCATTCAAGGACACCGCGCGCATGTCACTTGATCAATTTGTTTACTACCTGAACACCATCCAGTTGTCGCTCTCCGCGAACCTCGAGTTCGGCGGCATCCTCGATCCCATTCCGGACATCGGCGGCTTCGAGATCTACAGCTTCACCATCAGCGGCGGCGACGCGATCGGCCTGCCGATGCCGCAGCATCCCGGCACCAAAGGCGTGGCCATCGACATCCCGGTCGAGAACTACGGGTTGAGCGTCGACGCGCATCCGCAGACGCCCACCGCGCCGGACCGGCTGCTCATCGCGCCGGGAACCTTCGGCCCGTTCGACGTGGCCGTGAACAACCTGGGCAGCTTCAAGGGCGGCTTCGACAACTTCCGCATCGAGCTGTCCAATCGTCCCGGCCAGACGGGGAACTACGCGTTCGGCATCGACCAGAACACGGATCACGACTGCGTGCAGGCCGGCCTGTCGTGCACGAGCCGCTCCGTCGCGCATCTCCGCGGCAATCCGTACGACGCCGTTGCGGATGATTGCTACACGTCCGGCGGCGCGAAGCGCGCCGATCGCGGCGAGTGCATCAACGAAGACTCGCCCTCGGCCACGCCAGGCCTCAGCGCCGATCAGCGCGACGATGACGGCGACGGCTTCCCCGACGAAGATCCGCCGGAGGACTGGCGCACGTCGACCTTCGCCAATTCGCAGATCACCAACATCGCGCCGTACAGGACTTCGGACGGCTCGCTGCTCCGCGTCTCGGTGAGTCCGTTCCGCCATCCGCTCACCAAGCCGTCGATCTATCCGGTGCGCATCACCGGCGACAGCATCGAGGCGAAGGCGAAGAACATGGCCTCGCCCGACCCGAGCGGCATCGCGCGCATCAACGCGAAAGACCTCACCTTCCTGCAGGTGAAGACATTCTTCGAGCCGCAGGTGGTCATCCTCCCGAACGCCGACGGCGGCAAGCCCTCGGTCCTGAAGACGTACACCGTCGAAGGCGTCAACGGCGGCAACGCGCCGGACAACATGAGCGTCGCGCTGGCCTTCCTCGATTTCAACCAGGGCGGCTGCACGCTGACGACGCTCGGCCGCGCCGCAAACTGCGCGTATCGCGCGGTGCCGACGGTCGTGCCGATGGCGTGGACCACGGCCGGCAACCTCTCGCCGATGCTGCCGAAGACGGGCCTCTTCGATCCGCTCAACTCCGCGCGCGATTCATTCACGCTGAGTGTGCCGAGCGACTGGGCGGGCATGGACGACACGACGTATCGCTTCCGCGTCACGACCGTCAGCCAGCAGGATCCGGAGTCGCCGAAGGCGACGAAGGAGTTCACCGGCGAGCACAAGGTCACGGCCACGAAGGAAAGCATGACGCGCTACATCGGACTGGAGATCGAGGAGCTGATCACGGTCCTCACGAACGCGGACAACGCGGGCGTGAAGCTCGGCGGTCTGAAGCCGATCGCCGTCCATCCGATCCGCATGATGAACGCGAACGCGCTGGAGGCGATCCTGGCGAAGGACTTCGCGAAAGCGACCAACAACCACTCCACCAGCATCCAGCTCGTGACCGCTTACACGAAGGTGCTCGATTCCGCCG
>DATLBM010000120.1:0-2274 GCA_035526885.1 Thermoanaerobaculia bacterium
ATGAGCTGTCCGCGGAAGAAGAGCGTGAACATCATTCGCGCGCTCGATGCGATGCGTCTCGCTTCCTCGTCCGTCTCCGCGCAGATCGCCCACACGGCCACGATCACGCGCGGCTTCTCCGCGTGCTGCGACGGCTCGAAACGGCGGCGATAGTCCTTCACGATCTGGGAGTTGTACGGCGCGATGAAGTCCGCGAACGCGTACGGCAACCCCAGCTCCGCCGCCCAGATCGCGCTCTGCGGCGAGCTGCCGAGAAGCCAAGGCTCGGGCAGTTCCGGTTTGCCGGGCAGCGCCGCCAGTCGCGCGAACGGATGATCGGCGGGCAGCGTGCCGTCGAGATAGCCGAGGAGCTCGAAGAGCTGCGCGGGGAAATCGTCGGGACCGGCCTGGCGGCGATCGCGCTGCAAAGCGAAGGTGGTGACCGGATCGGTGCCCGCGGCGCGGCCGATGCCGAGGTCGACGCGGCCGGGGGCGAAGGCGGCGAGCATGCTGAACGTCTCCGCGACTTTCAGCGGACTGTAATGCGGCAGCATCACGCCGCCGCTGCCGATGCGGATGCGCGACGTGCGCATCGCCATCGGCCCGAGCAGCGCCTCCGGACTCGCGCACGCCAGCCCCGGCGTCCCGTGATGCTCGGCCACCCAGTAACGCGTGTACCCGAGGGATTCGGCGAACTGCGCCAGATCGACGCTGTTGCGCAACGCCTGCGCGCCGCTGGAGCCTTCGGAGATGGGGGACTGGTCGAGGATGGAGAAGGGGATCATGGGCGGCGCATTATGCCGCTTCGCTGGGGGACGACGAGGGCGCCTCCGGCGGGCCGGCGCGGCCGGCAGCGCTGGTTGGCCCAGCCCAAACGCACGGTGTACGCGCTGAACGTCGCTCTCGGCAGCCGCACGTGTTTCTTAAGCGCTGCCAGCCGTGCCCGCCCGCCGGAGGCGCTCCACGTCGGCCCCAGCGAAGCGGCAAGCTCTGTGCGGTACCGGACCGACATCGCCTCGCGGCTTTTCTTACGTTGCGCAGTGATGGGGAGCTCCGACGCGTTGAGGATGCTTCTGGCGGCTGCGAATCTGGAGCTGCAGGAGTTGCGGTCCGAGGTGGCGATGCTGCCGCGGCAGCATGCACTTCAGTTGTTGCAGGCCCTGGAGCGAGCGGCCGCGGAATCGCGAGACATCGCGCGCAGAATCAGCGGCCATTGAGTTAACGTCGCGGCGTGGATCCGCTGACGCACACGCTCCTCGGCGCGAACCTCGCGTCCACGCGATTGCGCGACACCACGCGGCTGGCCACGGCGGCGCTGGTCATCGGCGCGAACCTGCCCGACGTCGACTCCATCCTCTATTACACCGGCCAGCAGGATCTGGCCCTCGGCTTTCGCAGAGGCTGGACGCACGGCGTGCTCGCGCTCATCGTGCTGCCCTTCGTGCAGACCTCACTGCTGATGTTGTACGCGCGTTTGCGTCCGGCGCCTCGACGCGCGAGCGCAAAGTGGCTGCTCGCGCTGTCCTTTCTGGCCATCCTCACGCATCCGTTTCTCGACTGGCTGAACAACTACGGCCTGCGCTGGCTGATGCCGTTTCGCGGCACGTGGTTCTACGGCGACTCCGTCTTCATCATGGATCCGTGGCTGTGGCTGATCCTCGGCTGCGGGTGGCTGGCACCGCGCGCGCCGTCGCGCTGGACGATCGGAATCTGGGCGGTGTGCAGCGCGCTGCTCGCGTTCATCGTCTTCGCGCAGGCGCGCGTGTATCTGCCAGTCGTGATCGCCGTGGCGCTGGTGCTCCTCGGCGCGCTGGTGTGGCGTCCGCGCGTGCGATGGATTCCGTCCGCGGCGCTCGTGATCGCGTGCGCGTACATCGGCATGCGGCTGACGCTGCACGAGATTGCGGAGAGCCGCGTGGCGCGGGAGATGGCGGCGGAGCAGTTGATGGTCAGTCCGCATCCGTTCGATCCCACGCGCTGGGAAGTCGTGGCGCAGACCGGCGCGGTGTACCGGTTCGGACGCTACTCGTTCGCAAGCGGCCTCGCGCTCGATCCGCGAACGCTGCCGCTCCCGCGCCCGTCGCGCGAGTGGGATCTGGCGCGGCGCGATCCCTCCGTGCGCGGGTTCATGTCGTGCGTGCGCTTCCCGTGGTACGAGGTGCACGGCACGCGCGTGGAGATCCACGACGCGCGGTACGCGACGCGCGCGGGGCGGGGGTTCGGCGGGGTGGTGGTGGAGCTGAAGCGTTGACGCGGGTGTCATCCTGAGCCGCCGGAGCGAAGCGGAGGACGGTC
>DATLBM010000121.1:0-10532 GCA_035526885.1 Thermoanaerobaculia bacterium
GACCGTCCTCCGCTGCGCTGCGGCGGCTCAGGATGACACTTGGCGCGTAGCGGCCAGCATTCCGCACGCCGCGTGCTTGGCCGCGCCGCCGCTGTAGCGCCGCACCACCGGCACTTCCAGTGTGCGCAGCGCATCGCGGAAGGCGTCGAGCTCCTCGCGCGTGGCGCGGCGATAGCCGTCGTCACGCGCGTCGTTCACGTCGATCAGGTTGAGGCGCAGCGGCACGCCGACGAAGAGCGCGCGCAGCGCCTCGACTTCATCGAGTCCCGTGTTGATGCCGCCCAGGACGACCCACGCCAGCGTGACGCGCGTCTTCGAGGTGCGCTGCACTTCGCGAATGGCATCCGCCAGCTGCGACACCGGCCATCCCGCCGCCACCGGCACCAGCGCGCGGCGCCTCTCGTCGATCGCAGACGTCAGCGACACGATCAAGCGATACGGACGCCGCTCGCGCGCGAAGCGCAGCATCTGCGGCACCAGCCCCACGGTCGAGATGGTGATGGCCTCGGATGCGATGCGCCCGCCGCAGGGATGGCCGAGGATCTCGGCGGCGCGCATCACGTTGTCGTAGTTGTGAAACGGCTCGCCCTGACCTTGAAAAACGGCGCCATGCAGGTCAAACGTAGGACGGGCTTCAGCCCGTCCAGACCGAAGGGACGGGCTGAAGCCCGTCCTACGTTCGTCATCGCGCACCGCCACGAACTGCGCCACGATCTCCCACGCCTCCAGACTGCGCGTGAGCCCGAGCCTTCCCGTCGCGCAGAAATCGCAGCGCATCGCGCAGCCCGCCTGGCTGGAGAGGCAGACCGTGAACCTCCCCTCCTTCTCCAGCGGAATGCGCACCGCCTCCGCCACCGCGCCGTCGTGCAATCGGAAGAGATACTTCACGAATCCGTCAGACGGATCCGTGACCTTCTCCACGATCTCGAGCGCACGCCGGTCGCACAGCGCATCGATCGCGCGCTCCACGCTGCGCGGCACCGGACGCGAAGCCGGATAGCCATCGCGGCCCAGGGAAATGGCATGCGCGAGCACGCGCCGCGCCTCGGCATCGCGAACGCTCACACCGTGGGCGCGCAGATGCGCGGCCAGCGCGTCGGGCAGAAATCCGAAGAGGTGCGGCGGCATGGTCAGCAGCGTTATCCTATTTGCCCAACATGATTCGCAGCGCGATTGTTGCCACGGGCAGCCACATTCCGTCCGTCCGCGTGACCAACGACCACTTCCTCGATCACGACTTTCGCGGCACGGACCAGAAACCGATCGGGAAACCGAACGCCGACATCGTCAAACAGTTCGAGGCCATCACCGGCATCCGCGAGCGCCGTTACGCGCCCGACGAGATGGTCACCACCGACATCGCGTACGAGGCCGCGCGCGACGCGCTCGAGTCCTCGCACATCGACGGCGAATCGCTCGACTGCGTCATCGTCGCGCACAACTTCGGCGACGTGCGCGCGGGCAGCCGCCGCTCCGATCTCGTGCCCGCCCTGGCCGCCCGCGTCAAAGCGCGCCTCGGCATTCGCAATCCGTACTGCCCCGCCTTCGATCTCATCTTCGGATGTCCCGGGTGGCTGCAGGGAGTGATCGTGGCCGATTCGATGATCCGCGCCGGCGACAACAGGCGCGTCATGATCATCGGCGCGGACACGCTCTCTCGCATCTCTGATCCTCACGATCGCGACTCGCTGATCTACGCCGACGGCGCCGGCGCGGTGATCGTCGAAGGACGCGACGACGACGGCACCGGCATCCTTTCGCGCGCCGTGCGCTCGGACACGCTCGAGCACGCAGACCTGCTCTACATGGGCACGTCTTACAACCCCGAGGCTTTTCTCGAGGCGCTGTTCCTCAAGATGGAGGGGCGGCAGTTGTACAAGTACGCGCTGAACACCGTCGCGGGCGCCATTCGCGACGCGCTGCAGCGCGCGAACCTCGACCTGCGCGACGTGAAGAAAGTGCTCATCCATCAGGCCAACGGCAAGATGGACGAGGCCATTCTGAAAGCCGTGTACGACCTGTACGGCATGGGCACGCCGCCCGACGACGTGATGCCCATGACCATCTCCTGGCTGGGCAACAGCAGCGTCGCCACGGTGCCCACGCTCCTCGATCTGATCCTCAAGGGAAAGCTGGAAGGACACATCATCAGCCGAGGGGACGTGGTGGTGTTTGCGTCGGTCGGCGCGGGCATGCACATCAACGCCGTGGTATATCGCTTCTGATGAGCGCATTCGCAGCACTCGGCCTCCGCACCGAACTCGCCGAAACCCTCACCGCCCTCGGCTACGAAGCACCGACGCCGATCCAGGAGCGCACCATCCCGCTCCTGCTCTCCGGCCGCGACCTGATCGGCCAGGCGCAGACCGGCACGGGCAAGACCGCCGCGTTCGCGCTGCCCATCCTCGAGAAGATCGATCCGAAGCTGAAGAAGACGCAGGCCCTCGTGCTCACGCCCACGCGCGAGCTGGCCATGCAGGTCGCCGAGGCCGTGCACACGTACGCCGCGAAGCTGGAGCACGTCAGCGTGATTCCCGTGTACGGCGGCGCGCCGATCGTGCCGCAGCTGAAACGGCTCGAACGCGGCGCGCACGTCGTCGTCGGCACGCCGGGACGCCTCATCGATCACCTCGATCGGGGCAGCCTCGATCTGTCCAACATCCGCATGGTCGTTCTCGATGAAGCCGACGAGATGCTGAAGATGGGCTTCATCGACGACATGGAGAAGATCCTCGGCGCGCTCCCCGCCGAGCGGCAGACCGCGCTCTTCTCAGCGACCATGCAGGACGAAGTGCTGCGCATCGCCAGGCGGCATCTGCGCAATCCCGAGCGCGTGGAGATCGAGCACAAGACGGTCAACGCGCCCGCCATCGAGCAGCGCTTTCTGAACGTGTCCGAGGGACAGAAGCTCGAGGTGCTGACACAGATTCTCGAGCTCGAGCCGGCGGAGGCCGTGCTCGTCTTCCGGCGCACGAAAACGGGGTCCGCGGATCTCGCGGAGAAGCTCGAGGCGCGCGGATTCGCAGCCGTGGCGATGCACGGCGACATGAGCCAGCCGCTGCGCGAGGCAGTCATCCGCCGGCTGCGTGCGGGACAGGTGGAGATCGTCGTGGCCACCGACGTGGCGGCGCGTGGACTGGACGTCGAGCAGATCGAGCACGTCGTCAACTACGACGTCCCGTACGACGTCGAGGCGTACGTGCACCGCATCGGCCGCACCGGACGCGCCGGGCGCAGCGGCGTGGCCACGATGTTCATCACGCCGCGCGAGCGCAAGATGATGCGCGAGATCGAGCGCTACACCGGCACGCCCATCAAGCCGATGAAGCTCCCCACGCGCGCCGACGTGGCGGCGAAACGCATCGCCGTGTTCAAGGAGAGCCTGCGCAAAAACATCCAGGAAGGCGATCTGGACATGTACGTCGAGCTCGTCGAACAGGTGGCCGAAGAGGGATTCGACATCACGGACGTCGCGGCGGCGGCGGCGCGCATCGCGAACGGATCGAAGGCGCTGGTGAAGGCGCGCGAGCAGGAGCGGGAGGAGATCGAGTCTCCGAGTCGCCAGGCCGCGGAGTCGCCGAGGTCTGAATCAGCAAAGCCTCCTCGCCGCCCCGAGAAAACCGTCCGCCTCTCCATCGCCCTCGGCCGCCGCGACGGCATCCGTCCCGCCGACATCGTCGGCTCCATCGCCAACGAGGCCGACGTGCCGGGCCGCGACATCGGTCCCATCGAGATTCAGGACGACATCACGTACGTCGGAATCCCCGAGGGCTACGTGGACGCGGTGCTGGAGAAAGTGGGCAGGAAGCGCTTCCGCGGAAAGGCGCTGAACATCCGCGTGGCGTCGCATCGCGAGGAGGCGATGAGTGAGCGCCGCCCGCCGCGCCGCGATGCTGCGCCTCCACGCCGCGATGCTGCGCCTGCGCGCCGTGACGCTCCGCCGCGTCGCGATTCTGCTCCGCGTCGCGATGGTCCGCCTCCCCGCGGCAACAGCAATCGTCCCCCCATGCCGTCCAGCCCGTTCGACCGCTTCGGCAAGAAGAAGAAACGCTTCTGACGGTCCGCTGACGCATTTCTTCCGCACCCCGCGCTACATTGCGGCGGGATCCGATGGTGCACCTTCACGCCGAGCGTCGCCGCGTGCAACGCGTCCGCCTTCTGCAGCCGCTGCGCGCAAGCGTCGACGGCGTGAAGGTGTTCGTCGTCGACATCTCGCTCTCCGGCGTCCGCGTCCTCCATCAGGACGACCTCGGACTGAGCTCCCGCGAATGCACGCTGCGCACGGAGTGGGACGGCTATCCGCTGGAGCTGCACTGCCACGTCGTGCGCACCACGCTCCATCAGTCGGCCAACGCCAGCGGGCGGGCGCTTTATCACTCCGGCATGGAGATCATGCCCGCCAGCGAGATGTCGGCGATGACGCTGCGCAAGCTGATCGAGCATCACGTCGAGCGCGCGCTGGACGAGCAGAAGGCGAACGCGCGCGGCGTTCCTCCGCCGCACGGCGCCGCTCAGTCGGCGCGCAGCGGCGCGCAGGACTCGTTCGTGCGCCACGAGCTGAATTCCGGGCGCTGGCGCGAGATCAACACCGCGGTCAACGCGCAGCCCGAGCACGGATTCACCATCGCCGCGCACACGGCCCGTGCGGAAGTGGAGATGCTGCGCCGCGCGTACGAGGCGGCATCGTCGCAGAACGAGCGCGTGATGATCCGGCGCCTGGCCGCGCTCAGCGTGAACTCGAACGAAGTCGTGCAGGCGCGGCGCTACCTCCCCTGACTCACATCACCGCGAACGGCTTCTCGCTGACGGTACGCCCATCGATGAGAATCACGGCGCGATGAGGGCCGGTCGGCCATCGCGATGTTTTCCCCGAGGAGAATGCGACGTAGCGGGCGCCGTGCGCGGCGCGGCGCGCATCTCGATGCAACACGCGCCCGCTCGGATCGAGCCACTTCACTTCGATCGTCTGATCCGTGCTCGCGCTCTGTACATCAACGGACAGATAGACCTCGCCGCCGCGCACGAAGGTCTCCGCGCTGGCCTGCTCCGGGACGGCGCCGATCGCACTCACCGCCGTTCCGATGGCAAACGTCTCGTGCGACGGCTCATCCGCGAGGGCGGTGGCGTTTGCGGCCACGTCCGCTTTCGCCGCCTTCGCCTTCGGCTGATCCACACCACACCCGACTGCGCACAGCAGACACGCCGCAAGGGCGATCCCAGATCTCAAGTTGATTTCCTCCGGACGAGGCCGTCGTATCGGTACGCCGGCCCTGATTGCTACGAATAACTGCAAGGGGCGTGACAGCGCTGCTAAGCTCATGCGTATGGGCAACGTTCGCAAGACCCGCATCACCTCCGGCGGCCGCACCTTCGACGGCGAGGCGCTGCTGGAGACCTCGGAACTGATCGTGCGCGGCGAGAAACGCGTGGTGATCCCGTTCGCGTCGATGCGATCGATCGAAGCGCGCGACGGCCATCTCATCATCAACGACGACCTCACCCTCGACCTCGGCGACGAAGCCGCAAAGTGGGCGGAAAAGATCCGCAACCCGAAAAGCGTCGTGCAGAAGCTGGGCGTGAAATCCGGGCACCAGCTGTTACTCGTCAATCTCGAGGACTCTTCGTTCGTGAAGGACCTCGAAGCCGCGGGCGCGGTGATCGGCAAAGGCAAAAACCGCGACGCGATCTTCTACGGCGCCGACACGCGCGACGATCTCTCTCGCCTGGCGAAGCTGCGCGAATCGCTTGCTCCGAACGGCTCGCTGTGGGTCATCCGTCCGAAAGGGATCAAGGCCATCACGGAGTCGGACGTGATGGCCGCCGGCAAAGCCGCGGGCCTCGTCGACGTGAAAGTGGTGAAGTTCTCCGAGACGCACACCGCGGAGAAGTTCGTCATCCGCGTGGCCGACCGGGCCAAGCAATAAACGCGCGGCGGCGCGCTGTTGCGCAAGGGACATTCGGCGGGATATCGTGCCCGCACCCTCCCACGCGCCCGTAGCTCAGTTGGATAGAGCGCTTGCCTCCGGAGCAAGAGGTCGCAGGTTCGAATCCTGCCGGGCGCACCACCCTCTGATTCACCCGCGCGCTTCGCGCACGGCTTTCAAGACCTCGATCTCGATGAGGTCCTTCGCGCGACCCGCGGCTTGTTTCATGCGGATCAGATCGTTCAGCGAACACACGAGAATCGGAGCGCCTGCGATCGCGATCGTTTCCGCGTGCTGCGCCAGCTCGGTGTAGCTCGTAGCCGCGCCTTCTTCCGGTGATGCGAGGCAGTCGAAAAAACCTGCCGCGGTGACGAATGTGAAGTTTTGTCCCTGCCAAAGCGTAGAGACGTCGACCGGGGCTGCCAATTTATCGGGCAAATCGCGCAACCGCGCGTCGAGCGCCTGTAGCGTCGCGGCGAGACGCGTGCAGTTCTCTCTCGTGCGGCGGTAGCAGATGTCGAGATCATTCGTGAGCGTGGGCGAACCGTGCACGCGCGCCGCGATGCCGCCGATGAGCACGAAGTCCACGCCATCCGCATGCAGGCGCGTGAGGATGCGGACCGGATCGAACGACATCACCGGATCCATCACCGCTCCCGCGACTTCTCCACCTCGATGTCGAAGCGTCGCAGGTTCCGCGCTTCCTCGGCAGCGAGGCGGATGCGCTCTTCGGGCGTCAGCGTCAGCAGATAGCGGATCGCGGAGAGGTCGATCGACGCGGGTGGCTCGGGCGGCGTCTTTTTCCGCTCGCTCATCGCGAGCGATTGTAAGGCTATAGTTCGCCCCGTTTGCGCCGGTTCGTCCAAGACCTCTCCGACCGCGCCGAGCTCGCGGTGATCGTCGGCTTCGCGCTGATCTACTACGTCGCGGCGTCGCTTTATGTGCTGGTCAGCGGCATTCGCGAGATCGACATGACCATCGCGCGCGTAGCGCGGGCCACGGCGATGGAGCTGCTCATCCTCGCCGTCGTCGCGGCCATCCTCCGCGCGCGCGGGTGGACGACCGAGCGGCTGGGACTGCGCTTCTCGTGGGGCGCGGCGCTGGCGGGAATCCCGCTGTTCGTGATCTTTCTCCTGATCTACTGGATCACGGCGACGTGCGTGCTGCTGGTCTTCCCCGCCGCGCGCACGGTGTGGGCGTTCAGGATCCATCCCGAGGCACCGATCGAGTGGATGCTCGTCCTGTTCATCGTCAACTCACTGTTCGAAGAGCTCATCGTCACCGCGTACGTGACCGAGTCGCTGAGAGAGCACGGCGCGGCGTTGGTGATCAGCGCCAGCACCCTCCTGCGATTCAGCTATCACCTGTATCAGGGGCCGCTGGCGTCGCTGAGCATCCTTCCGCTGGGATTGCTCTTCGCGACGCTCTACTGGCAGCGGCGCACGCTCTGGCCGCTGATGGTCGCGCACACGATCTTCAACCTCGTGTCGTACGCGTTGACGCCGCGCTGAGCCTCAGGCGACGGAGATCCCGGACACGCCGGACGTGCCGCCGCGCTGCTGCACGAGGCAGCGGCGCACGGAAGCAATCAGGCGCCCGGGCATGACCGGCTTCGACAGCGTCTCGCAGATCTCGGGGAAGAGCTTGCGAATCTCGGCCGCCTCCAGCCCCGTCACCACCACGATCGAGGTCAGCACCTCGGGCGTCGTCGACGCGATGTACTCCATCACGTCCGTGCCGCTCATCTTGGGCAGGGCGATGTCGAGAATGATCGCGTCGTACCTGCGATTGGCGAGCGCGCCCACGGCTTTCTCACCGTCGGGAACGAGATCGATGTCGCAACCCTCCAACTCGAGGATGCGGCGCAACGCTTCGCGGGTCGGTGGATCGTCTTCGACGATGAGAATGCGCGGACGCATATCCGGAACTCACTCTAGCAGTAAGGGCGTGAGCACGGGAAGAAGGAAATGATTTAATGTCCAAAAGTGAACAATACTGCGCATTCGATGGCCTGCTCCAGCCCACCTTTGAGCGAATGATCCGCGTTCTCGATCCAGCGCACTTCGATCGATGACGAAAGCCGATACGACGACACGTCCTCGCGCGTGCCGAACGTGTCCCGAGTGCCCTGGATGATGAGCGACGGCGTGTGCAACTCCTCGAGGTGCGCGACGCGCAGCTTCTCCGTCCGGCCCGGCGGATGGAACGGATAGCCGAAGCAGACCAGTCCGCGCACCTGCATCTCGTCCGCGACCATCGACGCCATCCGTCCGCCCATCGACTTACCGCCGATGACGACGCCCGCGCCACCTCCATGTTCCTCGATCGCGCGACGCCACGCATCGAGCAGCACGGGCTGCCGGTCGGGCATCTTCTTCTTCGCTTCCATGTACGGAAAGTTGAAACGCACCACGCGCACGCCGCGCTCCCCCATCCCCTTCGCCACGGCGGTCATGAACGGATGCGTCATCGGCGCGCCCGCACCGTGCGCGAATAGGAACGTGCGCTTCGCGTCGTCCGGGCCGTCGTAGAGGTAGTGCATGTCTTCGGGTCTCCGAGTCGTCGAGTCGTCGAGTCGTCGAGTGGTCGAGTCTCACAGTCTCATAGCCTCACAGTCTCATAGAGGAGGAGACCGCGGAGGCGCAGAGGCGCAGAGGCTCAGAGGCTCAGAGGATCAGAGGCTCAGAGCCCCAATGAGACTATGAGACTGTGAGGCTATGAGACTCGACGACTCGACGACTCGACGACTCGAAGACTCGACGACTCGACGACTCGAAGACTCGACGACTCGACGACTCGAAGACTCACCACCCCCGCACCGGCTGCCATTCGTCAACCACTTGACCATCGTCCAGCACGTGATAGCGATCGAACATCGCCGCCGTCAGGCAGGAGTGATTGGGCAGCACGCGCAGACGCGTGCCCACCGGCACGTGCATCCGCGTCTCCACCTTGCCGTGCTCCTGCGACAGCGCGGCGATGCGCATCGGCAGCGGATTGAGATCGAGATCGCACACGATGCCGTAGCCGAAGCGCGGCCGCACGTGCTCCGGGCCCGTGTCTTTCGAAAGGGCCAGCGCGCCGGCGTCGATGATCAGCGCGCCGCGCTCGGGGTACGAGCCCACGACGGTCGTCAGCACCGACGCCGCCACGTCCTCGCGAGCGCATGAACCGATCGTGGCCTGGAACGCGTCGAAGAAAACATAGTTGCCGGGACGCACTTCGTCGCAGTCGTCGAAGCGCTCGACGACGCAGATCGTCGGCGTGGAGCCGATGCTGCGGAGCGTGTCGATGCCCAGCAGCGCACGAAAGCGCGTCAGCGACGCAGACTCCTCGGCAGCGATGCGCCGGATCTCCTCGACGGTCTTCACATTGTAGGAATGGCCCGCATGCGTGAGCAGTCCCTGAAAACGCACGCGCTCCGAATTCGCCAGCTGCATGGCCAGCCGAGCGCTGTCCGGACTCTCCGGATCGACGCCGGCGCGGTGATAGCCGCAGTCCACTTTCAGGAAGACGTCGAACTCGAACGGATGCGCTTCCAGCGCGCGAAAGGCATCCTCCGAGTCGATGAGCACATTCAATCGCTCGATGCGCTGCGCGAGCGCGGCCGCGCGATCGAGCTTTGCCGGCGCGATGGGAAACGCATACGTGATGTCGCGAAAGCCGCGATCAGCGAACACCTCCGCCTCGGCCAGCGTCGACACCGTGATCGGCCCCGTCGTGCCGCCGTGCTGCATGCGTCCGATCTCCACGCATTTGTGCGTTTTCACGTGAGGGCGGAATCTCACACCCGAGGCCTGTGCCTTATCCCGCATCCGATCGCAGTTCCGTTGCACGATCGTGCGGTCGACGAGGAAAGCGGGCGTGGCGATCTCGGTTAGCATCGTCGTGGATGCGGAAGATACTCCACATCGACATGGACGCCTTCTACGCGTCCGTCGAACAGCGCGACGATCCGGCGCTGCAAGGCAAGCCGGTGATCGTGGGCTGGCCCGGCGAGAGAAGCGTCGTCTGCGCCGCGTCGTATGAGGCGCGAAAGTTCGGCGTGCATTCGGCGATGCCGGCCTCGCGCGCGAAGCGACTCTGCCCGAGCGGCGTGTGGCTGCCTCCGAATTTCGAGCGCTATCGCGCGGTCTCGCATCAGATCCGGGTCATTTTCGAGAGGCACACGCCGCTCGTCGAGCCGCTCTCGCTCGATGAGGCGTATCTGGACGTCACCCAGGAGCTCACCGGCATTCCCACGGCCACCGAGACGGCCGAAGCCATCCGCCGCGAGATTCGCGAAGAGACACACCTCACCGCCTCCGCCGGCGTCGCACCGAACAAGTTCCTCGCGAAAATCGCGTCGGACTGGCGCAAGCCCGACGGCATCTTCGTCATCAAGCCGCACCAGGTGGAGCGCTTCCTGGTCTCGCTGCCGGTGCGCAAGATTCCCGGCGTGGGCAAAGCGACGGAGGCGGTGCTGACCGAGATGGGCATCGCCACGGTCGGCGACCTCCAGCAGTTCGAAGTCAACACGTTGACCAATCGCTTCGGCAAGTGGGGCGTGCGTCTGTGGGAACTGGCCCGCGGCATCGATGACAGTCCGGTGTCGCCGTCGCGCAAACG
>DATLBM010000122.1:0-10185 GCA_035526885.1 Thermoanaerobaculia bacterium
CGATCTTCATGTCCAGGCCGAACGAGTTCGTGTACAGGCGGCCGTTCTCGGTGAGCGCGGACGGCTTGCCGTCCGTGATCATGAAGATCTGTTTGTTGTTGTGTTTACGCCGGCGCAGGATCTGTTGCGCGAGCTGGAGGCCCGCCTTCGTGTTCGTGTGGTACGGGCCGACCTGCACGTACGGGATCTCCGAGATCGGCACTTCCGTCGCTTCGTCGCCGAAGAGCAGCACGTCGATGGAGTCCTTCGGATACTTCGTGAGGATCAGCTCCGTCAGCGCCAGCGCGACTTTCTTCGCCGGCGTGATGCGGTCCTCGCCGTAGAGGATCATCGAGTGGGAGATGTCGATCATCACCACCGTCGCGCACGACGAGTTGTGCTCGGTCTCGAACACCTCCAGATCCTCTTCGGCAATGGAGATCTGGCCGTCGGGATCGTTGTGCTTCATCGCGTTCTGCAGCGAGCGGATGGAGTCGATCGACATCGGGTCGTCGCCGAACTGGTATTGCCGCGTTTCGGTGAGCCGCTCGGTGCCCTGTCCCGCCGTGGCCACCGAGTGCGAGCCGCTCATCGATTTCTGCAGGCCGCCGAAGATCTCGTCCAGCGCATCGCGGCGGATCTGCCGCTCGCCCGCGACGCCCAGCGCGAGATTGCCCTCGCCGTCCTGGCCGATGACGTTCTCCTGCATCAGTTGCGCGAAGAACGCGTCGAGGTCGACGTCCTGATCGATGTAGCCGCGGTCCTGCAGCGCGCGCATCCAGCGCATCGCTTCCTCGACGTCGCCGCCGCTCTGCAGCAGCAGATGGTTGAAGAGACGGCGCAGCCCCATCTCGCTGAGGAGTCGCCGGATCACATCAGGATCGAGGTAGCCGTAGCGCGTTCGCATTCGCTCACGCGCCGCCGGAATTGAGAATTGTGAATTGTGAATTGAGAATTTTTCTGAGAATGGCGAAGCCCACCACAATTCTCAATTCTTCATTCTCAATTCTCAATTTTCTTCACTCCCAATTCTTCATTCTCAATTCTCAAGTTTCTTCTTCTCCAGCTTCGCGATCCACTTCGCGATGCTGGGATTGTTGGGGAGTTTCTCGCGCGCCTCTTCGAGCGTCGCCAGCGCGTCGCCGTCGCGTCCCAGGATCAGCAGGATCTGCACGCGCAGTTCCGTGAGGGCCTGGTAGAGCGTGAAATCGATCGTGTTCTGATTCGCGAGCAGCGACAAGCCGCGGCTGACGAACTTCAGCGCCACCTCGGGCTTCGAATCGTTCAACGCATCCGCGGCGAAGCGGTGCAGCATGCGCGGCGAGTCGCCGAGGAACGACTTCGCGTCGACGAACTGGAGAAGCGCCTCGCGAATGACCGTCTCCTCGTCCGGGAACCAGCCGTCGCGGATGATCCGGTCGATCTGCCGCGAGAGCTCGTTGGGGATTTCGGCGGTGAGTTTGGGCATGCGCGGACGGATTGTAGGCTCAGAGGCACAGAGGCTCATAGGCTCAGAGCCGTCCTGCGAGCCTTTGAGCCTCCGCGCCTGTGAGCCTTTCTGTCCATATCCGGACACTCCTGTCTCACGCATGGACACCTCCACCGCCCGCATTCCAGTCAAATCAACAACTTAACCTCGGCCAATCCATTGCGTCTATGCGAGGCGACATGGACATCACCCGCACCACGAAGAAAAGCAACCGGCGCTGGATGTGGCTGGCCGTGGCGATCGCCGCCGTCGCGCTGACGACGTTCGCGTTCGCGCGGTTGAAGCCCGCCGCCCCGCCCGTCGACGCCCAGACGCTCGTCATCGAGACCGTCGAGCGCGGACCGCTCACGCGCGCCGTGCGCGGCTCGGGCGTGCTCACACCGGAGAACATCCGCTGGATCGCCGCCGCGACGGAGGGCCGCGTCGAGCGCGTCGTCATCCAGCCCGGAACGCACGTCACCGCCGAGAGCGTGATCCTCGAGCTGAGCGATCCGCAACTGCAACAGTCCACGCGCGACGCCGAGTGGCAGCTTCGCGCCGCGGACTCCGCGTACGCCGCGGCGCGCGCGGAGCTGGAGAGCGAGCGTCTCGATCGCGAGGCCGCGGCCGCGCGTCTGCGGGCCGAGGCGCAGCAGGCGCGGCTCCGCGCGAAAGCGGATACCGAGCTCGCGAACGCAGGTCTCGCGGCCAGCATCACCAAGGAGCTTTCGGAGTCCACCGCCGCGTCGCTCGAGCAGCGGGTGAAGTTCGAAGATCAGCGCCTGGGCATGCTCGCCTCCTCGCAGCGCTCGCGACTGGCGGCGTTGCAGGCCGAGGTCGAGCAGCGCCGCGCGATGCTCGATCTGCAGCAGCAGCGCGTGGCGTCGCTGCAGGTGCGCGCCGGCATCGACGGCGTGCTGCAGCAGGTCGCCGTGCAGGCCGGGCAGCGCGTGACGGCGGGCACCACGCTCGCACGCGTCGCGCAGCCCGATCGTTTGAAAGCCGAAATCCGGGTGGCCGAGGTCCAGGCCAAGGACCTCGCGGTCGGGCAGCAGGCGCAGCTCGACACGCGCAACGGCGTGGTGGCGGCGCACGTCGCACGCATCGATCCGGCGGCGAGCAACGGCACCGTGCTCGTCGACCTCGCGATCGACGGGCCGCTGCCCGCCGGCGCGCGTCCCGACCTCAGCGTCGACGCCACCATCGAGCTGGAGCGCCTCGCCGACGTGGTGCACCTCGCGCGGCCCGTGCGCGCGCAGGAGAACGCGAGCGGCACCGCCTTCCGCGTGCACGGCGATCGCGCCGAGCGCGTGAAGGTCGAGTTCGGACGCGCCTCGGCCACCGACATCGAAGTCCGCAGCGGCCTCGCCCCCGGCGACCGCGTGATCGTTTCCGACGACTCGGCGTTCGACAAGTACGACGCCATCAAGATCCAGTGAGGAGAGCTCCCGACATGAACGACGCCCTGATCCGCCTCAACGCCGTCAGCAAGATTTTCTACACCGACGAACTGGAAACGCACGCGCTCTCCGACGTGCACTTCGAAGTCCGCAAGGGCGAGTACGTCTCCATCGGCGGCCCCTCCGGCTGCGGCAAATCCACGCTCCTCTCGATCCTCGGACTGCTCGACACGCCCACCGCCGGCGCCTACACGCTGTCCGGCGAGCAGGTCGAGAAGCTCGGCGCCGCCGACCGCGCGCGCATCCGCAACCGCGAGATCGGCTTCATCTTCCAGTCGTTCAACCTGATCGGCGATCTCACGGTCTACGAGAACGTGGAGCTGCCGCTGACGTACCGCAAGCTGCCCGCGCCGGAGCGCAAGCGCCGCGTGGAGACCGCGCTGGAGCGCGTGGGGATGGCGCACCGCATGCGCCACTATCCGAGCCAGCTCTCCGGCGGCCAGCAGCAGCGCGTCGCCGTGGCCCGCGCCCTCGGCGGCGAGCCGGCGATTCTTCTCGCCGACGAGCCGACCGGCAACCTCGACTCGAAGAACGGCGAGCAGGTCATGGAGCTCCTGCGCGATCTCCATCGCGCCGGCGCGACGATCTGCATGGTCACGCACGACCCGCGCTTCACCAAGTACGCCGACCGCACCGTGCATCTCTTCGACGGGCGCATCGTCGAGGAGACGCATGCGCGCGACGCCGAAGTCGCTCTTGCCGACAGCGGGTTCCGGATCACCGAGGCTTACGCATGATTCGCAACGACCTTCGCTACACGCTGCGCACGCTGATCAAGCAGCGCGGCTTCACCGCCGTGGCCGTGCTCACGCTGGCCATCGCGCTGGCCGCGAACACCGCGATCTTCAGCGTGGTCAACGCCATCCTTCTCCGTCCGCTGCCGTACGCGAATCCCGATCGCCTGGTGAATCTGACCGGATTCAGCCGCATCGACGGCGGCGACTATCACGTCTATTCGTATCCGAACTTCGTCGACGTGCGCGCGCAGGTCAAAACGCTCGAGCAGGTGTCGGCGTTCACGCGCGGCCGCGGGTTTCTCATGGAAGGCGACGAGCCGGAGCTGCTGTCCGGGCTCGACGTCAACGCGAATTTCCCGCAGCTCGTCGGCGTGAAGCCGGAGCTCGGACGATTCTTCACGCCCGCCGAGGACGTGGAGGGCGAGCCGCAGGTCGTCGTGATCAGCCACGAGCTGTGGCAGCGCGCGTTCAAGGGCGATCCCACCATCATCGGCCGCGCCATCCGCTTCGGCACCGCGGGCAAGCTGCGCACCGTGGTCGGCGTCATGCCCAGGGGCTTCCGCTTCCCCGCCGACGAGGAAGCGCGCGATTACCTCATCCCGTTCGAGGAAGACCTCGGCAAGGCGCGCACGCAGCGGGACTCGATCTGGATCAGCGTGGCCGGCCGGTTGCGTCCCGGCGTGACGCTGGAGCAGGCGAACGCGGAGCTGGCCACCATCAGCGCGCGCCTGGAGCAGCAGTATCCCGAGGCCAACACCGGCCTGCGCATGACCGTCGGTTCGATGCACGAAGGCGTGGTCAAGGACGTGCGTCCCGCGCTGCTGCTGCTTTTCGCCGCGGTCGCGGTCGTGCTGCTGATCGGCTGCGCGAACGTGGCCAATCTGCTGCTCGCGCGCGCCACCGCGCGGCACAAGGAGATTTCCGTTCGCGCGGCGCTCGGCGCGTCGCCGGGACGGATCACGCTGCAGCTCCTGGTCGAGAGCATCGTGCTCTCGACGCTGGCCGGCGCGGTCGGACTGCTCCTCGCATCGTGGGGCATCGACGCGCTGCTCGCGTTCGCGCCGCCGGACATTCCGAGGCTGGAGACGGTTTCGATGGATGGGCGCGTGGTGCTCTTCACGACGCTGCTGTCCGTCGTGACCGGCATCGCCTTCGGACTCGCGCCGGCGCTTTCCGCGTCGCGCCCGAATCTCACCGAGGCGCTGAAGGAAGGGACGCGCGGCTCGACGGAAGGAAAACGCAACCGGCTGCGCAGCATCCTCGTCGTGGCGGCTGTGGCGCTGTCCCTGATGCTGCTCGCCGGCGCGGGTCTGCTCCTGCGCAGCTTCATCCATGTCACCGGCATCGATCCGGGGTACGACTACCGCAACACGATCTCGATGGAGATCTCACCGCGCGCGCTGGCCTATCCGGACAATCCGAAGGTGATGGCGTTTCACGAGCGGCTGCTGCGGGAGCTTCGCGCGATGCCGGGCGTCCAGAGCGCCGGCGGCGTCGACATGCTGCCCCTCGGCCCGAACGAAAGCGTCTACAGCTTCAGCGTGGTCGGCCGCCCTCCCGCGCCTCCGGGACATGGGCCGAGCGAGAAGACGCTCACCGTCACGCCGGGTCTCTTTCAGACGCTGCGCATCCCGCTGCTGAAGGGCCGCGACATTCTTCCCACCGACCGCGAGAAGACGCCGAAGGTCGTAGTGGTGAACCAGGCGTTCGTGCGTGCGCACTTCCCGAACGAGAACCCCATCGGCCGCAAGCTCGAGTACAGCCCCGACAACATCGTCGAGATCGTCGGCGTCGTGGGCGACGTGCGCTGGCGGAGCCTGACCACGGATGCGCCGCCGATCATGTTTCTCGCGCATGCGCAGGGCGACCGCCGCTTCATGAGCTACGTCGTGCGCGCATCGAACGCGGACACGATGGCGCCGGCGCTGCGCGCGCTGGTGCGCCGCATGGACCGGCAGCAGCCGATCGTGGGCATCCGCGTGCTGACGGGCATGCGCAAGGAGTCGCTCGCGACGCGGCGCTTCAACCTGATTCTGTTGTCCGTGCTGGCCGTCGTGGCACTCGTGCTCGCGGCGGTGGGCATCTTCAGCGTGATGAGCTACGCCGTCACGCAGCGCACCTCGGAGATCGGCATTCGCATGGCCCTCGGCGCCGGAGCGAACGACGTGTTTCGATTGATCGTCGGTCACGCGGTGAAGCTGGTGGGCATCGGCGCGGCGATCGGAATCGCCGGAGCGCTGCTGTCGTCGAAGGCCATCGGCTCGCTGATGTACGGCGTGAAACCGACGGATCCGTGGACGTTCGCCGCGATCGTAGTGATGATCACCGCGACGGCGCTCGTGGCGTCGTACCTGCCGGCGCGGCGCGCGGCGAAAGTTGATCCGCTGGTAGCAATCCGTTACGACTAAGGTGCACGTGTCATCCTGAGCGAAGCGCAGCGAAGTCGAAGGACCTTCTACCGAGCAGGGGGGAAAGTCCTTCTCCGAAGCCACGGGCGAGGACCTTCCTGAAGCCACGGGAAGGACCTTCTCCGGAGCTACGGGGAAGGTCCTTCCTGAAGCCCCGGCGAAGGACCTTCTCCCAAGCCACCGGGAAGGTCCTTCGACTTCGCTGCGCTTCGCTCAGGATGACAACAGGTTACGTTCATGAAATCGCGCATCCTCATCGCCGACGATCAGCCCGACGTCATCGAAGCTCTCCGGTTGCTGCTCAAACCGGAGGGTTTCGAGATCGAGACGGCGTCTTCGCCCGGCGCCGTGATCCGCGCCGTCGGCGCGCGCCAGTTCGATCTCGTCCTCATCGATCTCAACTACACGCGCGACACGACCTCGGGCAGCGAAGGCCTGGAGCTGCTCGAGCATCTGCACGCCTTCGATCGCACGCTGCCGATCGTCGTGATGACGGCCTGGGCCTCGATCGCGCTGGTCGTCGAGGCCATGCAGAAAGGCGCGCGGGATTTCGTCGAGAAACCGTGGGACAACGCGCGCGTGCTGGCCATCGTGCGCAACCAGATCGAGCTCGGTCGCGCGCTGCGCAAGTCGGAGCGGCTGGAGAGCGGCTTCACGCCGCGCGGCTTCGACCTCATCGCGCAATCACCAGCCATGCGTCCCGTGCTGGAGATCATCGAGCGCGTCGGCCCCTCGGACGCCAACGTCCTGATTCGCGGCGAAAACGGCACGGGCAAAGGCGTCGTCGCACGCGCGCTCCACGCCGCGTCCAAGCGCGCATCGAAACCGCTGGTCACCGTGAACGCGGGCGGACTGTCCGAGACGATCTTCGAGAGCGAGTTGTTCGGACACGTGAAAGGCGCCTTCACCGACGCGCGCGCCGATCGCACCGGACGCTTCGAGCTCGCCGACGGCGGCACGCTCTTCCTCGACGAGATCGCGAACGTGCCTCCGGCGCAGCAGGCCAAGCTGTTGCGCGTGGTGGAGACGGGAGAGCTCGAGCGCGTCGGCTCCTCGCAGACGCGGCGCGTCGACGTGCGACTGCTCTCCGCCACGAACGCCTCGCTCGAAGACGAGGTGAATGCGGGACGCTTTCGTCAGGACCTGCTCTTCCGGCTGAACACCGTCGAGATCCGCATCCCGCCGCTGCGCGACCGCCGCGAGGACATCCCGCTCCTGGCCGCGCACTTTCTCACGCATCACGGGTCGCGCTATCGCAAGCCCGCGACGTCGTTCGATCCGAACGCGATCAAGGCGCTGCTCGATCACTCGTGGCCCGGCAACGTGCGCGAGCTCGATCACGTCGTCGAGCGCGCCGTGCTCATGACCACCGGCCCTACCATCGCCCGCAACCACCTCGGGCTGCAGCCGCCCACCGAACAACGCATCGACGACATGAGCATCGAAGACGTGGAAGCGCTGCTGATCCGCAAGGCCCTGGTGCGCCACGACGGCAACGTCAGCAAGGCCGCGGAAGCCCTCGGTCTCTCGCGCGGCGCGCTTTATCGGAGAATGCAACGTTACGGCTTATAGGTCTCATAGGCCGTATACGTCCTATATGTCCTACGAACGCCGCATCGTGCTCACAGCACTCCTCGCCGTAGGCGTGGTGGCTCTGACCGCCCTGGCGCTCTCCTTCGCCGGCGACTTCTCCGCGAAAGTGCGCTGGACCGTCGCGTTCGTGGTGGTCATCGCGATGATCATGGCCGGCTACGTGCTGCATGACACGCTCGTCTTTCCGCTGCGCACGCTGTCGAACATCGTCACGGCGCTGCGCGAGGAGGACTACTCGCTGCGCGCGCGCGGCGCCACTCGCGACAACGCCTTCGGCGAGATCATGAGCGAGGTCAACGCGCTCGCGGATCTCATGGAGTCGCGCAAGCTCGAGGCCGTCGAGGCGACCGCGCTTCTGCGCTCCGTGCTCTCACAGATCGACGCCGCGATCTTCGCGTTCGACGATCACGATCGCCTGCAGCTCATCAACCCCGCCGGCGAGCGCCTTCTTCACATCCCCCGCGAGCGCGCCCTCGGCGAGACGGCATCGACGCTCGGCCTGCACGAGCTCCTCGCCGACGACGCACCGACGACGATCGATCGCGCCGGCGGACGCTTCGACGTGCGCCGCACCTCCTTTCGCGAGCGCGGCGTTCCGCACCGCCTGCTGGTCCTCGCCGACATCACGCGTGCGCTTCGCGAAGAGGAGACCGAGGCGTGGCGCCGAATCGTGCGCGTGCTGGGGCATGAGCTCAACAACTCCCTCGCGCCGATCCGCTCCATCGCCACGTCGCTCGAGCAACTCGTGCAGCGCGAGGAACTGCCCGAGGACTGGCGCGACGATCTCGCCAGCGGCATGCGCGTGATCGGCAGCCGTACCGAGGCGCTGACGCGCTTCACGCGGGCGTATGCGCAACTGGCGCGACTGCCGGAGCCGCGGCGCCGGGACGTGCGCGTCGATGAGCTCGCGCGCCGCATCGCCGCGCTGGAGCAACGCGTGCCGATCTCGCTCCGCGGCGGCGAGGCGCACGTCAGTGCCGACGAAGATCAGCTCGAACAGTTGCTCCTCAATCTCATGAAGAACGCGGCCGAGGCGGCGCGATCTCGCGTGGACGTGCGGTGGAGCGTGAATGGCGACGGGCTCACGCTCACCGTCGAAGATGACGGCCCCGGCGTGAGCGGCACGGCCAACCTGTTCGTGCCGTTCTTCACCACCAAGCCCAGCGGCACGGGCGTGGGACTGTTTCTATCGCGGCAGATCGCGGAGGCGCATGGCGGCACATTGACGCTCACGAGCGGGCGCGGTGGCGGCGCTGTGGCCACGTTGACGTTGCCCCGAGCGATGAACGATGAGAGATGAACGATGAGCCCCGCTCCCTGCTCATCGCTCATCGCTCATCGTTCATCGCTGGTCACCGAACCGTCCGCAACACGTTGAACTTCATCAGCTCCTGCCAGGTGATCGTCGAGTCCAGATCCTCGCGCGAGAGTCGCAGCGACTGGTGCAGTCCCTCCAGCACCATCTCCATCCAGAAGGCCAGCTCCTCGTCGCGATCGGGGCGCGCGTACTTGCGCGCGACATCGCGCAGTCCCGGCACTTTGTTCAACTCGCGCAGGAACTCCGCGAACGGCTGCTCGTCCGAGACCGTGATCTTGTTGCCCGCGGCGAACCAGCTCACGATGGCGTCGTAGGCGGGCTCGGACTCCGCGGCCGGCTTCGACTCCTCACCACGGCGCTCTTTCTTCTTCTGCTGCGCGCGGCGTCCGGCGAAGGCGTCGTCGAGATCGTCCGTGTCGATCTCGCCGTAGCCGCGGCGCTCGCGCTCGGCGCGTTGCGCCACGCCCGCGCGCTCGATGGGCGGAAACTTCGACTCGAACAGCTTCGCCACCGCCTGCCCGATCAGCTTCCGCGCCACGACCTCCGCGCCCTGCTGCTCGCCCTCGTACACCATCTCCACCTTGCCCGTGATCGCGGGCAGGATCATCGAGAGATCGGAAAGGCGCGGGAACACCAGGCGATCGTGCGTGAGCGCGGCGCGGCGCTCGAGGTTCGACTGCAGCAGCTCCATCGCGGCGATGGTCAGTCGCGCGGAAACACCCGACGATTGATCGACGAGCTCCGACTCGCGCGCCACGAACGCAACCGATTCGATGAGATCGCGGATGTACGCTGGGATGTCGACGCGCGCGCCGTCGCCGTCGCGATCGAGCCACGCCTCCTGCTCGGTGATGCGCCGCGCGGTCTCGACCTTCTGCGGGTAGTGCGTGAGGATCTGCGAGTCGATGCGGTCCTTCAGCGGCGTGATGATGTTGCCGCGGCTCGTGTAGTCCTCGGGGTTCGCGCTGAACACGCGCACGACGTCGAGCGGGATGCGCACCGGAAAGCCGCGGATCTGCAGGTCGCGCTCTTCGAGGATGTTCAGCAGCGCTACCTGGATGCGCGGCGCCAGATCGGGCAGCTCGTTGATGGCGAAGATGCCGCGGTGCGTCCTCGGAAGGATGCCGTAGTGGATGACCTCCTCGTCCGACAGCGAGCGCCGCTCGTTGGCCGCCTTGATGGGGTCGATGTCGCCGATGAGGTCGGCCATCGTGACGTCCGG
>DATLBM010000123.1:0-8242 GCA_035526885.1 Thermoanaerobaculia bacterium
CATTCCGCAGCGCTTCAACGCCAACCAGGAAACCGGCGAAGTGCGCGTCACGCTCACGCTGGCTGCCGCACCCGCGGGCGCGCAGCTGGTCGTCAACGGCACCACCCTGAATCTCGGCGCCGCGCAAACCGTCGGCGGCGATTCCGTGACCTTCACGGCCGGCGCCGAGCCGAACACCGCGCGGATCGTCTATCAGCCGCTGACGAATTTCGCGGGCGATTTCTGCCTCGGCGGCGGCGCCGTCCAGAAAGACATCCCCATGCGCTTCGTGGGGCCGAACATCACCAGGTACAACATGAACTCGTACGTCGTCGCGGCGCCCGCGGCCGAATGCTCGAAGGTTTCCAAGCGGACCAACGACATGCCGGCCGTGCTCATCCCGAACGACGACGGCGTGGCGCCCGCGCTTTCCGCCATCGACGACGGACGCCCTCCCCTCGACGTCGTGCTCGTGCTCGACCAGTCCGGCAGCATGACCGAGCTGCCTCCGGGCGCCAACACCGGCGCCACGAAGGCCCAGATCCTGCGCAGCGCGATGCAGACGTTCGTGGCCACGTGGGCGGAGATGGACGTCATGTACGAGAGCGACCGCATCGGCATCGTCTTCTTCAACGGCGCCGCGGCGCCGCAGTCGCAGACCGGCGGCGATCCTCCGTCGAACTTCTTCGTGCGCCGCGATCCGTACGCCGTGGGCAGCGCGCATCACTGGTTCCCGCTGCAGGGCAACATCACTTCGCTCACGCCCGGCGGATCGACGTCCGTCGGCGCGGGCGTCAACAGCGGCATGCAGCAGTGGGCGTCCGATCCCGATCACGATCTGTCCATGCTCGTCGTCACCGACGGCAAGCAGAACACGGCGCCGCTGATCAACGTCGCGCCGAGCGGCTTCCTCACGCTCACGCCCGTCGCGTCGTTCCCCGCCGAGCTGCGCCAGCGCTTCGTGCCCATCCAGAGCATCGGCTTCGGCGAGCCGGGCACGGTCGACGGCGAGTTGCTCAGCAAGCTCGCTTACGAGACGTCCGGCGTGTCGTACATCAGCATCAACGCCGCGTCGATGTTCGACACGCTGGCCATGACGCTGGTGGCCATCCTCAAAGGCAACACGGCGTCGCTGGCGTTGCGGCATCACGACGTCATGAGCACCACCGCGCCCAGCGCGCCGCGGAGCGTGCCCGTCGACCGCTCCGTGAAACGCGCCGTCTTCTCCGTGCAGTGGGCGCCGCCCCTCAGCAACGTTCTCGAGCTCGAGGTGATCCGGCCCGACGGCACCGTCGCCACGCCGGACTCCTCGCGCAGCACGCCGCAGTCGGCGCTGCAGTCGTTCGACATGGACAAGAACGCCGCCGGCACGTGGAAAGTGCGTGTGAAGCGCGTGAAGAGAAGCCTCGCCTCCGCGTCCATCCCGCGCGTGCCGTACACGCTGCACACGTACTTTGTGGAGCGCGATCTCGAGTTCCGCGTGTCGCTCGATCCCGCCAAGCCGTTCACCGGTGATGCGATCAACGTCCGCGCGCGGGTGAGCCGAGGCGGCAGGCCGCTCGACGATCTCCATGACGGCTCGATCACCGTCCGCGTGCAGCGTCCATCCGCCTCCCTCGGCACGATCCTGCACGACACGCGCGCGCAGACCGGCGCGACCACCATCGGCGGCGACACCCTCAGCGCGTACGACCGCAAAGTCTCCAGCCTCGGCGGCGGCGTCCTCAAACGCATCACGCCGTCGGACGTCGCGACGCTCACCCTCACGCACGTGAAGAACGGCCTCTACACGGGCACGTTCAAGGACACGTCGACGGCGGGGACTTACGGATTCGAGACGGTGCTGGAGTGGGACGATGACCGCATGGGACACGTGCGCCGCGAAGAGCGCCTCGAAACGTTCGTGCAGGTGCGGCCGGACCTCTCGACGTCGCTCGTTCAGATTTCGGCCAACGTTCGCGGAGTGGTCACGGTCAGCGTCACGCCGCGCGACCGCTTCGGCAACTTCCTCGGACCGGGCTACGCCTCGCGCCTGCACGCGAAGACGAACGTCGGGCGCCTCGATCCCAGGCCGCCGCTCGATCGCGAGCAGACCGGCACGTACGTCTTCACGATCCGGGAAGTGCCGGCGGGCGAAACGCCGCGCGTCGAGCTGTGGTTCGACGACATCCCGCTACTGCGCGGGAAGTGAGCGCAGCCACTCGACCAGCTCGGCGTTGCCGCTTTCCCCGGCAACGTCGAGCGGCGTCTTGTCGTCGTGCGCAACCTGGTGCGGATCGGCGCCGCGCTCGAGGAGAAACTCCGCCACGTGGCGATGTCCGCCGCGACACGCGTTCCAGAACGCGTTCGTGATCGCGGGCGGCGTCGGCGATGAATCGGCGGTGAAGTGCTTGCGAACTTCGTCGAGGAGCCCGAGCGCGGCGGCCTGCCAGAACGTGACGATGGCGCCGCGCTCGCGCAGGCGTCGCGCGGCGTTCCATTGCGCGAAGATGACCGCGTCGGACATCGGCGTGCCGCCGGTGAAGACGGCGCCGGAGATCTCGATCGACGCGCCGGCGTCGAGGAGCGCGTCCAGCACCGCGACGTCGTCGTTGCTGGCCACCCAGTGCAGCGGCGTCTCCCTCGCCTCCTGGCGATACGGATGGTGGACGCGCGCGTTCACCTCGGCGCCGTAACGCGCCAGCAGCGCCACGGTCTGCGCACCGTTCGGCCAGTGTCCCGGCCAGTCGGCGACGATGTGCAGCAGCGAGCGCGCCACTCCGTGCTCGTCGACGATGCGCGCGGTGGCGAGCTGCGGATCCTCATCGAGGAACGTCCGCAGTTGTGTCAGGTCGCCTTGCTGAATGGCGGTCACGAGCGCAACGGCGCGGGGATCTTGCGATGGAATCTCGACACGCGAGCTCATTGTCCCATTCCCATGAAGCGACAGTTACCGTTCCGGTACGGACAACGTACGACAGATCTTTCGTGCGAGCTGATTCGGAATTTCGATATGCCGCGGCACCGCTTCAATGTGGCCGGTTTGAGGATGCTCTCTCCCTGCCGCTTCAAGAAGCATCCGTAGCGACGTAGATGTCGAAGCAGTTCTCCGCTGTTTCACTCGACGACGACGGTGTCTCTGAGCGCCGAACCAGGAACTCCGCGGAGCGCATCTTCGCGCCGATCTTCCAAGACCAAAGCGATGGCCTCTGCGAGATTTGCACGCGCTTCGTCAGCCGTGCGTCCTTGACCATTCGCGCCAGGAATCTCTGGAGAGTACGCGATGAACCAGTCATCAGCGCGCTCGATGATTGCCGTGAACTCGTTGCGCATGCCATCGGCATTTTACTCCGATGCGATGGGATCTCGAGCATGAGCGCGCATTGTCCCATTCCAGTCATGCGTACCCGAACTGGCTCTTCGCCTTCATGACGAACTGCTCGATCTCCCGCCGGTCGCGTGTGACGTGAAAGACGACCTTCCGCGAGCCGGTGAGCGTGTGGACGCGGATCAACCAGCGCTTCCGCAGCGCAAGATCGAGAAACCACCAGGCCGGGATGAGGAACGTGAAGCCCGTGCCGAGCGCCGCGGGAACACGCACACTGCCAACGACTGCCAGCGCGAACACGAGCATCAGGCCAAGAGCGAGAGCGGCGCAAAAGAGCCCGACGGCCAGCAGGATGATCGGATGCTCCGCGCCGGATCCATGACGATCTCCAGCCGGACCACGTCCGCGCGAGGAATGAAGATCACGCGACGGTGCCGGTCCATCTCGGCCACGCCGTCCGCGTCGATGCGGACGCACTCCAACTGTTCACCGGTCTGCGCGTCGCGCTCCACTCACACTCTCAGCGACCCGCGGAACCCGCGCGCGGCGTAATAAGACTCCGCACCGTTGTGATACGTGAAGACGGTGTCATAGCGGCGATCGCAGAAGATCGCGCCGCCGAGCTTTCGAATTGCAGGCGGCGTTTTCACCCAGCTCGACGTCTTGGTGTCGAACTCGCCGAGTTTCTGCAGCTCGCGGTATTCGTCCTCCGTCAGCAGCTCGATGCCCATCGCGGAGGCCATGTCCATCGCGCTGTCCGCGGGCTTGTGCTCCTTCCGCGAATTCAGCGCCGCGCGGTCGTAGCAGAGACTGCGACGCCCTTTCGGACTCTCCGCCGAACAATCGTAGAAAATGAACTCGCCGGATTTCTTGTCGTAGCCGACGACATCCGGCTCGCCGCCCGTTCGCTCCATCTCGGTGAGCGACTTCAGTTTTTTCGGATTGCCTTCCAGAGCCGCGCGCACCTTCGCCCAATCGAGGCCTTTGTGGCGCTTCATGTTCTTCGAGAAACGGGCCTCCAGGATCTCGAGCAGCTCCTCGTTCTTCATTCCGGCGATGATAGATCCTGGCGTACTCTGACGCCATGTCCACAACCCGCCTGGAAGCCTTCAGCGACGGCGTGATCGCCATTCTGATCACCATCATGGTGCTCGAGCTCAAAGCGCCGCACGGCACGGACTGGGAGTCGCTGCGGCATCCCGTCTTCATCCTCCTGCTCTACGTCCTCAGCTTCGTCTACCTCGGCATCTACTGGTCCAACCACCACCACATGTTCCACGCGACCAAACACGTGTCGGGCAGCATCCTGTGGGCGAATCTGCACCTGATGTTCTGGCTCTCGCTCGTGCCGTTCATGACCACGTGGATGGGCGAAAGCGGATTCGCGGCGCTTCCGACGGCGATCTACGGCGTCGTGCTTCTGGCCGCCGCGATCGCGTACACGATTCTGCAGATGCGGATCATTGCCCTGGAAGGGCCGGCCTCGCACCTGGCCAAAGCCGTGGGGAGCGATCGCAAGGGCAAAGCTTCGATCGCGTTGTACGCCACGGCGATCGTGCTGGCGTTCGTGCACCCGCTGCTGGCGGATGCGATTTACGTCACCGTCGCGCTGATCTGGCTCGTACCGGACCGGCGCATCGAAGCGAAGCTCGCGGCGACGACTTGACTACTGGCTGACCCGCTCCAGATTCTTCCGATACACCGGCAGCACCGCCGAATTCAAACGCGCCGCGATCTCCACCGCCTTCGCGTAACTCGTCTTTGCGCCTTCCCGGTCGCCCGTCAGCTCGAGCGCTTCGCCGAGGGAGTCGTAGACGTTGGCGGAGCCGGGATAGGCGGCGGCGTTGGCGCGGAACACTTCGATGGCCTCGCCATTCGCTTTCGCGTTCAGCAGCAGGTAGCCGATCTGGTTGCCCATCTGTTCGGGGACGGACACCGTCGTGCCGATGCGCTTCGAGAGCTCCGCGTAATGCTGCTTCGCGCGCGAGTAGAGCGTCTTCACGTCGTCTTCGGGGCGGATGTGAAAGGACCAGGGCGCGAAGATCGTCTTCAACGCGGCGTGATGGCTGGGCAGCACCACCGAGCCGTGGTCTTCGTCGCCGAAGTAGTACGCGTTCGACGTGAAGCCGCGCGGTGCGCGGCGCGACATCAGCTTCTTCAGGTCCTCGAAGCCCGTCTTCATTTCGCCTTCGTCGCCGAGGGTGACGACGAGGGAGGCGTTGAGGTCCGGGTTGCCGGCGACGAACTTCTGCGCGCTGCGAAGAACCCAGCCGTCATCCCAGACGAACGTCGGGCTGACCGCAATCACCGCGTTGAAGAGCTTCGGCTTCGTGAAGAGCGCGTTCAGCGCGAAGAGTCCGCCGAACGAGTGCCCGGCGAAGACGCGATACGGGATCGTGCGATACGACGACTCGATCTGCGGGATCAGCTCCGACTCGAAGAACGAGAGGAACTTCGCCGCGCCGCCGCTGGTCGGGAACGACATCCGCCGCCCGCCCCACGTGTCCGACTCGATGTGCGTGGGCGTGAGATCGCGCGTGCGGTCGGTGTTCGTGACACCCACCACGATCACTTCCGGCATGCGTCCCGTGTTGGCGAGGAACGCTGCCGTGGCCACCGTGTGATCGAACTGCTGCGGCGCGTCCGTCATGTACAGCACCGGGTAGCGGTGCGTGGACGTGGCGTACGACGCCGGGAGACTGACGAATGCCGTGCGCTTCTCGCCCATGATCTTCGAGTCGATCGTGAGCTGAACGGGCTCCGCGGCCCGCAACGAGGCGCAGACGAAAACGGCGATCGTGAGAACGTGCATACGGCGCATGCCGGCCATTGTAGTGAGCGCCTCGGAGGCGAAGCGGTCACGCCTGTGCTAAGGTTTTCGCTGATCGAATGAGAGTCGCGTTCATCAAGCCTCCCGTCGGCGGCATCCTCGGACTGGAGATGCTCACCTTCGTCGAGCCTCTCGGCCCCATCTGCGTGGCCGCGTGTCTCGAGCAGGACGGCCACGAGTGCAAAGTCCTCGATCTGCGCATCGACGGCGAGGAAAAGGGACTGGCCGACTGCAAGGCTTTCGATCCCGACGTCGTCGGCCTGCAGTGCAACTTCACCACCGAGCGCAATCGCACCATTCGTCTGGCCCAGCGCATCCGGCGGGAGATGCCGAAGGCGTACATCGTGGTCGGCGGCCATGACGCGTCGCGCGATCCGGAATGGTTCCGCCACCAGGCCTTCGACGCCATCGCCATGGGCGACGGCGAGGAAGTGATGCCGCCCATGGTCAACGCTCTCCGCGACGCGAAGGACCTGAAGAAGATCCCCGGCCTCGAGCTGCGGGACGGCGATGCGTGGCACTTCACCGGCCACGCGCCCACGCGCCCGCATCTCGACACGTACCCGCTCCCCGCGCGCCACCTCATCGCGCACTACGCCGATCACTACTACATCAACTTCCGCAAGCCGCTGGCGTTGATGGAGACCGCGCGCGGCTGCCCGTTCAAGTGCAACTTCTGTTCGGTCTGGAAGTTTCACGAGTCCACGTTCCGCGAGAAGTCGCCCGAGCGCGTGGTTCAGGAGCTCGAACAGATCACCGCGCCGAACATCTTCATCACCGACGACATCTTCTGGATGAACGTGAAGCGCGGCGAGGAGATGGCCAGGCAGATCAAGGCCTCGGGCATCCGCAAGTACTTCACCGTGCAGACGCGCACCGACATCATCTGCAAGTTCCCGCACCTCGTCGAGATGTGGAAGGACTGCGGCAGCCTGGCCATCTTTTTGGGCCTCGAGTCCGTGACCGACGAAGGGCTCAAGGCGGTGAACAAGAAGAACACCGCCGACAACAACGTGCGCGCCATCAACATCCTCAAGGAGCTCGGCGTGGGCTTCACGCCCAACTTCATCGTCGATCCCGCCTGGGACCGCGACGACTTCCAGCGCCTGCGCGACTGGGTCGAGAAGATGGGCGCGTACAACAGCGGCTTCTCCATCCTCACCCCGCTCCCCGGCACGGACCTGTGGGACGCCGCCAAGAAGAACGTGAATACGCACGAGTGGGAGATGTTCGACATCGTGCACACGGTGCTGCCCACGAAGCTGCCGCTCGACGAGTTCTACGCCCAGTACTCGGGGCTGTGGCAGCACGCGCTCGACGTGCGCTACAAGAATCGCGGCAAGCTGAAGACGTACCTGCAGCTCGGCGCGGCGCTGGCCACTCGCAAGGTGACGCTGAGCGCCGTGCGCAAGGGGATGAACATCGCCAAGGTGTTCAGCAGGCCGGAGACGTTCCTGCGCGCGCACCACTGACGAGTCTTCGAGTCTTCGAGTCGTCAAGTCGTCGAGGAGTTAGTCTCATAGCCTCACAGTCTCATAGCCTCATAGGAGAGAGAGCCGTCGTAAGCCCCTATGAGACTGTGAGACTCTGAGACTATGAGACTCGTCGACTCGTCGACTCGACGACTTGGAGACTCGACGACTCGACTCGGCGACTCGACGACGCGAATGCTCATCGACACCCTCCTCCCCCACTGCGACTTCTACGAGCGGCACTCGATCGTCGTTCGCGCCACGCCTGAGCGCGCGTGGGACGCCATCCTCAACGCCAGGCTCGGCGAGAGCCGTATCACCCGCTCGTTGCTGGCCATGCGCGGCATTCGCGCCGGCGGTCCGACCTTTTCCATCGCCGGCACGAATCCGCCGTGGGAGATCGTGCGCGGCATCGAGGGTCCGTTCTGGAGGCCGACCTGCAAGCCGTACGCGCCCGACTTCGCCGCTCCTGTTCCGCCCGACGTCGCGCGCGGCGCGTGGAACTTTTTCGTCGAGCGCCTTGTCGGAGAAAACAACGACGCGCGCGTGCGCATCACCACCGAGACGCGCGTGCTGTGCGGCGAGAACGCGAAGAAGAAGTTCGGCGTGTACTGGTTCTTCATCCGCGCCGGCAGCGGAATCATTCGAAGGATG
>DATLBM010000124.1:0-7644 GCA_035526885.1 Thermoanaerobaculia bacterium
CGAATCAGATTGGCCTCGCGGCGCAGCGAGAACACGGCGATCGTGCCCACGCCGATCAACGCGGGCACCATGATGAAAAAGTACGCGGCGAAGAAGGCCAGGCCGAAGCTGGCGGAGAGATTCCAGAGCGAGTGCAGTCCCATCGCGCAGCCGATGCCGCACAGCGGCGCGAGCCACTTCACCCAGCGCTTGTCGGTCTCGCGCGAGGCGCCGAAGCCGATGCCGGTCATGCTCGTGAAGAGCGGATGCGCGAACGGCCCCATGACGCCGCGCAGGAAGAACACCACCGCGGCGCTCTCATTCGCCTGGACCACGGCGCGGCCGTAGTACTGCACGTTCTCCGTCATGGCGAACCCGAGGCCGACCATCGTCGCGTAGATGATGCCGTCGGTGACGTTGTCGAAATCGTCGCGCTTCCAGAGGAAAAGCAGGAGCAGTGCGGCGCCTTTGGTCAGCTCTTCCACGACGGGCGCGGAGAGGACCGCCGTGAGCGTCGATGCCGAAGCCGCGCCGACGACCGAGGCCAAGATGCCTTGGTTGACGACGTTGAAGAGCAGCGAGAAGAACACGGCGATGGCCGCGCCCCAGATGAATGCGAGCGTGAGCAGCCAAAATGGCTCGGGCTCGAAACGGTCGATCCACAGCGCCAAGGCCACGTAGAACGGCACGGGAACGGTGGCCATGAGGAATCCGGCCACGAACCCATTCACGCCGATCTCGAAACTGATCACCGCCAGGGCCACGAGCCCCAGCACGACCGCGAGGGCGAGAATCACTCCAGCGACGATCCACGTCGAGCGTTTGGTTTTCATGGGAGGTGGGTAGTTTAACCCGTGTCATCCCGAGCCGCCGGAGCGCAGCGGAGGACGGTCGAGGGACCTTCCCAGGTCCGTACCGCGCGGGAAGGTCCCTCGAGCGTCGTCCGTCCCCGCGGGACTCCGGCGGCTCGGGATGACACTTCTACGACTTCCACTGAGTCTTCGACGCGCGCTCGCGGGACAGACGGAACAGCGCCGGAACTTCCTTCCTGCCGAGAATCGCGTCCGCCATCATCTCCCCCACCGCCGGCCCCAGCTTGAAGCCGTGACCCGAGCCGCCGCCCGCCACCCACGCGTTCGCGGCGTCGGGATGGCGGTCGAGGATGAGATGTCCGTCCGGGCTGTTCTCGTACTGGCACACGCGCGACTCGAGGAGAGGCGCGTTCGCGAGCTGGGGAAAGCGCTCGGCGAGCAGTGCGCGGGCGCGCGCGATCGAGTCCGGAGAGGGCGTGCGATCCATGGTCGTGGGATCGATGACGGGGCCGCGTGTGTCGTCCGCGACTTTGAATCCGCGGCCGCTCGTGTCGGGGATGCCGTAGAAGATGCGCTCGCCGAAGTCGACCCAGATGGGCATCGACCTGAAGGCCGTCGATCCGGCGGGCGTACCGAAGAAATGCACTTCCTGCCGCGTCGGCGTGACGAACTGGCGCAGCCACGGTCCGCACGCGAAGACGTAGACGTCGGCGCGTTTGGAGTCGACGATCGACGGCGGGGCCTGCTCGATGCGATACGTGCCTCCCGCGGCCACGAATGCATCGCGCACGACGCCGCAGGCGACGCGCGCGGAGAGCGCTCCGGCGCGGCGTTCCAGCCATACCGACTTCACTCCGCCCAACGCGATCTCCGGCCAGCGCTTCTTTGCTTCGGCGAGCTCGAGCCGCTCGAGCGGAAATCCGAGGTCGCGTAGATGCGGGGCGGCGGCGCGGACGTAGTCATCGTCGCCGCGATGCAGCCAGAGCGCGCCGGTCTCGACGTACAACGAGCGATCGAGCTGCTCCCACAACTCGTACGCGCGCTTGACCATCTCCACGTAAATGCGATCGCCGCCGTAGACCGCGCGGATCACGCGCGATTCGCCGCCGGAGCTGGCGCGGGAGTTTCCCGCGCCCCAGGCATCGAGCAGCGTGACCTCCGCACCTCGGCGGCGGAGATGCAGCGCCGTCCAGCCGCCGAAGGCGCCGGCACCGATCACCATCACCCGAAGGCGTTTGCTCGCGGCGCTCATCATCGTGGGCGCCGCGAGCATAGTCGCGATCAGCGTGCGCCGCGAGATCAGAACGTCACTCGCGTGCTCACTCCGATCGTCCGCGGCTGATTGGTGAGATAGCCCACACGCGCGCGCGTGCCGCGCTCCTGGTCCAGCGCGAGGTAGGCCGTCTCATCGGTCACGTTGTTGACGAAAAGCGCGGTGTCCCACTGGTTGAACAGCAGACCGACGCGGAGGTTCACGACGTCGTACGCGGGCAGCTTCGGATCGAACGTGAACGTCGACTGCGTGAACGGTCCGCCGATGCCGGTCGGGCCGAAAGACAACAGGTTGACCGTTCCGAATCCCGCGGCCTGATCGCCGATCTGCGTGTAGCGGTCGCCGACGTGCTGGTAGACGCCCGTGAGATAGCCGACGTGCGCGCCGATGGGCATGCGGAACGTACCCGCGGCAGCCATCTGGAACTCGGGAACGCTGGGCAGGCGATTGCCTTTCTCGATGCCGGCCACGATGTCGCCGCCCGAGGAGCGGAAGCTCGAGCGCAGCTCGGACTGGTTGTAGCTGCCCGACAGCGCGAAGTCGAAGTTGTCGGTGACGTTGTAATCGAGCTCCGACTCGATGCCGGTCGTCTGCGCCTTGGGCACGTTCACGATGATGCGAGAGGAGCACGAGCCCGCGGTCACGGTGGCCTGGAGGTTCTCGATGTCCGCGCGGTAGACCGCGGCGTTGATCGTGCCTTTGCCGGCAGCGAGGGTGTGCTTCATGCCGACTTCATAGTTCCAGAGCGTCTCGTCTTCCCACGTGGCGCGGCCGCCGTAGATCACGAGATCCTGCGCGGTGCAGAGCGGCACGTTCAGCGGATCGTTGATGCCGCCGAGGCGGAAGCCTTTCGAGATCTGGCCGTTGAGGCGCGTGGCGTCGGTCAGCTTGAAGCTGGCCATGACGCGCGGCGCGAAACCGTCCGCGCCCACCGAGCCGACGCTGTCGTTCGGATCGGAGAAGATGCCGTCGAAGACCTGCGTGCGGTCTTCGTCGAAGTCGTACCAGCGCAGGCCGCCGGTGACGTCGAAGCGATCGCTGATCTTCCAGGTGGCCTCGCCGAAGACGGCCAGCTGGTTGTCGTCGTAGTGCAGGTCGGACTTGTACAGCTCGTCCCTCAAGGCCAGCTTCGTCCCCGCGGTCTTGATGCCGCTGAGCGGACCGCACGATCCGGCGGGCGCGCATCCGGCCTCGAATCCGATGACCGGAAGGTTCTGCTGGTAGTCGCGCTTCGCGTTGCTGTAGAAGACGCCGCTCACCCACTGCAACGGACCGCGCTCGCCGGCCAGACGCACTTCCTGCGTGAAGCCGGACGCCTGCGTGGCGTCGTAGAGCGGAGCGTCGAGCGTGTAGACGGCCGGGATCGCGCCGAAGGAGCCGCCGTTGATGCTGGCCGTGAGGGCGGTGGCGTCGCGGACGACGAGGATGTCCCGGTCCGTGTACGAGGTGACGGACGTGAGGGCGACGTTGCCGAAGTCGTAGGTCACGTTCAAGTCGCCGAGGAGGAAGTCGTCACTGTAATCCTCGTCCAGCTGCGTGAACTGGCGGCGATCGCCGAGGGTCACTTTCGGGCGCGAGGTCGTGTAGGGATTAGCCAGGATGTTGAACGCATCGATGCGATTCCAGCCATCCATGTCCACGCTTTGATAGAGGATGCGCGGCGTGACGGAAAGCCGGTCGTTGGGCTTGAAGAGCATCGCGGCGCGCGCGCCCGCGCGGTTGCCGCTGTTGACGTCGTCGTGGACGGAGAGGTTCGGCTGCACGGCGTCGATGAATCCGCCGTAGCGCGTGTAATACGCGGCGATGCGGAACGCGGCCGTGTCGCCCATCGGCACGTTCACCGCGGCTTTCGCGCTGCCGCCGATGCCGCCGTCGGAGATCGAGCTGACGCTCAGATCCGCAACGGTCTCACTCGTGTTGAGCTTCGGCTGGTTGCTGATGTAGCGCAAGGTGCCGCTGAGCGAGCCGGACCCGAAGAGGGTGCCCTGCGGACCGCGCAGCACTTCCACGCGCGAGAGGTCGAAGAGGTCGACGTCGGGCGTGAAGAGCGAGAGCGAGATCACGGACTCGTCGAGGTAGACGCCGACCTGCTCCTTCACGCCGGGCTGGTCGCGGACGATCTGTCCCGCGGACACGCCGCGCATGGCCACCTGCGATTGTCCCGGTCCGAGGTTCTGCACGGTGAAGCCGGCCACGTTGGCGGCGATGTCTTCCACCGTTTCCGCGCCGCGGTCGCGCAGCTGCTGCTCGGTCGGCGCGGCCACGGACATCGGCACTTCCTGCACGTTCTCCTCGCGCTTGCGCGCGGTGACGACCATCTCTTCTTCGACTTTGGGCGGAGTGGTGGCCTGGTCCGTCGGGGGTGGGGGCGGCGGCGTCGGTTCCGGGGGCGTCTGCGCGGCGATCGCAGGGACGAGGAAAAGACAAAAGAGGATACCGGAGATGTAGTTCCTCACGTGGGCCTCCTTGCTGTGTTTGCCTGGATTCTGCGCGATGTACGGCAGAAAAACAAACATGGCCCGTGGCAGAAGTGAAACGTGGCGACGGGCTTCAGCCCGTCGCAGTATCGATATCGCGACGGGCTGAAGCCCGTCGCCACGTCAGCCTCCGCTCAGCGCCGGCAGGATCACGATCTCCGCGCCGTCGCGCACTTCCGTCTCGAAGCCGCCGGACCAGCGGATGCTCTCGCCGTCCACGAAGATGTTGAGGTGCGGGCGCAGCTCGTTTTTCTCCGTGACCACGCGGTCGCGAAAGGCCGGGTAGTCGCGCCACAGCAGCGACAGCGCATCGCCCAATCGCTCCGCGCTTCCATCGACGCGCACTTCGCCGCGGTTGTTCGCCAGCTCGCGCAGCGGTCCGGAGATCACGAAGGTCAGCATCAAGCGATGGTGGCCGTCTTCACCGCGGTGACGGGCGGCAGCCCGTCGGCGAGCGACGTCCAGCTCTCCCCTTCATCGATCGACGCGAACAGCTTCCCGCTGCGCGTGCCGAAGTACACGCCCGCGCGCGAGTCGACGGCCAGCGCGTCGCGCAGCACGGTCTCGTACGCGTCCTGCTGCGGCAAGCCGTCGGTCATGGCCTGCCACGATGCGCCCGCATCGCGCGTTCGGTACACGCGACACTTTCCCTCCGGCGTGCAGCGGAACGCATCCGCCTCCAGCGGCACGATCCACGCGCAGTCCGGATCGTTCGGATGGATGCCGATGGCGAAGCCGAAGTCCGAGGGCACGCCGTTGGCGACGTCGGTCCAGCTCTCGCCGCGGTCGTCGCTGCGATAGAGGCCCCAGTGGTTCTGCAGGTACATGCGCTCGGGCCGCTGCTTCGACTGCACGACCTTGTGCACGCACTGGCCGAACTCCGGATACTTGTCGGGAAGGAAGTCCGCGCGCACGCCCTGGTTGGAAGGACGCCACGACGTCCCTCCGTCTTCCGTGACGTACATCCCCGCGGTGGAGACGGCGATGCGCACGCGATTCGGATCGGCGGGATCGAGGAGGATGGTGTGCATGCACAGCCCGCCGCCGCCCGGCACCCACCGCTCGCGCTGCGGGTGATTCCACAGCCCCTCGTTGAGCGACCACGACTCGCCGCCGTCGCGCGACACGAACAGGGCCGCGGGCTCGACGCCGCAGTAAAGCGTGTCTGGCTCGTGCTCGCGTCCCGCGGCGATCTGCCAGATGTTCGCGACTGCCGCGTCTTTCCCCTCGGGAAACTTCACCGGCGAGGACTCGGGATTCGTCCACGTGCGCCCGAAGTCATCGCTCGAGCGCAGCAGGGGACCCCAATGCATGGACTGCGGCCCAGCCCACAATCGATTACGCCCGTTGCGCCCGTCGTACGCCATCGCGTAGACCGCGCTGCCGGGAAAGTACGGGCCGCCCATCTCCCACTGCCGGCGTTGCGCGTCGGAACGAAAGATGAACGCGCCTTTCATGGTGCCGGCGAGGATGAGCGTGTCGCCGGATTGAGGATCGATGTGCTTTGTTTCAGGCATGGCGCGGATTGTAGTCTTCAAGTCGCCGAGTCGCCGAGTCGTCGAGTCGTCGAGTCGTCGAGTCGTCGAGTCGTCGAGTCGTCGAGTCTCACAGTCTCATAGAGCGACTCGTTCTCCCTGTGAGGCTATGAGGCTATGAGGCTATGAGCCTGTGAGGCTAAGAGGCTCCCCTCGAAGACTCGACGACTCGAAGACTCGACGACTCGACGACTCGAAGACTCGACGACTAGACGACTCGACGACTCGAAGACTCGAAGACCCGCCGACTACTCCACCGCCCACACATCCCCGCCATGGGGCTGAAACCGATCGAACAAAATCCACTTCCCGTCCGGCGACCAGACCGGGTAGTCGATGCGCGACTCCGCGTCGTCGAACTCGAACACCTTGAACGGCGCGCCGCCGCGCTGCGGCGAGCACCAGAGCGTGCGGTGGTTGAGCACGTCCATCACGTGCGCGTCCTCGAGGGAGAAGGACATGTGCGCGCCGCCGATGACTTCGGGCGTGGATTGCGGTTCGCCGCCGTCCGCGGGCCCGAGCATCGTCGCGCGCGCCGCGGGGCAGCGAAAGAGGATCTTCGCGCCGTCGCGCGTCCAGCGGAGAAAGTGTCCGGCCGCGCCGCAGGTCGTGAGCTGCTTCACGTTCGTGCCGTCGGCGTTCATCACGAACACCTCGATGCGGCCGTCGCGATCGGAGTGAAAGGCCACACGCTTGCCATCGGGCGAGAAGAACGGATTGATGTTGATGCCTTCGCCGCGCGTGAGCCGCGTGACCGTGTCGCTGTCGAAGTCATAGCGCCAGATGTCGATCGCGTTCGCGCGTCCGGAGAAGAACACCAGCGACTGCGCGTCCGGCGACCAGTTCGGCTGATAGTCGCCGCCCGCGCCGCTGGTCAGTCTGCGCGTTTTCCCGTCGCGCGGCGAGAGCAGCCAGAGGTTCATCTCACCGCCGCGATCCGACCCGAAGGCGATGCGCTCGCCATCGGGCGACCACGCCCCGCGCGAGCTTTCGCGCGCTCCCGCCACCACCTGCTCCGGCGCGCCCGTCGCGGCACCGGTTTCCGGATCGACCGGCAGCCTCCACAACTCGGCGTTCTGTTTGAGGATCGCGAACACCAGACGGTCATCGCCGCGAGGCACGTCGAGATCGACGTCGTGTCCCGCGCCTGCCGTGATCTGCTGCATCGTTCCCGCCGGCGACCCGTCGAGATCGACGGGAATGCTCCACACGTTGATGCCGCCCGTGCGATACGACGAAAAGAAGATCGACCCGCCGTCGAACGACCACACCGGATGCAGGTCCATCACGAAGTCGTTCGTGATCCACGCCGATGCTCGCGTCTCGACATCCACCACGCGCACGTCGGACTTCGTCCCCTCGATGTTCTGAAAGACGACCTTCTTCCCATCCGGCGACCAGCGCGGCCGCACATGCGCAATGGCCTCGGAATCCTCCGACGTCAGCTGCTGCGCGTTGCGCCCGCGCGCGTCGGCGATCCAGATCCGCCGCGGCCCGCTCCACGACGCATCGAACGCGATGCGCGTGCCGTCCGGCGACCAGGCGGGGTTGAAGGCCTCGTCGATGAG
>DATLBM010000125.1:0-3361 GCA_035526885.1 Thermoanaerobaculia bacterium
CGGCGTTCATGCGAGGCTCGCCAGCGCGCGCAGATGCGTGGGGCCGAGCACGACGTACGGCCGCGCGCGCCGCACGATGGCCGCGGCTTCCTCGGCCGATGCGGCGCGTCTGGTCATCAGCAGCCACGCCGCTACGGCCGCGGCGCTGCGCGAGTAGCCGAGGGCGCAGCAGACCAGGACGCGGCCGTGCGCGTGCACTTCTTCGATGGCGGTTGCCGCGGCGCGGAGCGTTTCGGCGTCGGGCGTGACGAGGTCGAGCGAGGGCACGCATCGATACGCGCGCGTTCCCGGCTGCGCGCACGCCACTTCCGGCGCGAGATCGACGATCGCATCGAACGACTGCAACTCGCGCGGCGACGGCACGCGTCCGATGGAAACGCCGTCCAGGACTTCGACGGAGGGCGGATGGTTGCGCGTCCAGAGGCGCGAGTTTGCGCGCGCGGCCACGAGGTACGGCGCCATGAGGCCGCGCGTGCCGAGGGTGTGCTGGCCATGCGCGTCCTTTTGAAATCCGCGCGCGCCGGTGAAGCCGTAATGCAGCGCGACCATCGCCAGCGCGCCGGCGGGCCACCACAGCCACAACCACGCGCCGCCGAGGAGCGTCAGCGCGATGAGGAGCATCGCGCCGATGAGGTACGCGAGTGCGAGCTGTCGCGCGCGGCGCTCGCGCGTGAATCGCATCCCTCGCAGCGGCGACGGCGCGTCATCGGGCAGCAGCCAGAGCACGACGAAGCCGGCGGCGAGTCCGGTGGGCAGATCGATGAAGTGATGCTGGTACGTCGTCAGAATGGAGAAGCCGATCAGCGTCATCCACGCATGCAGCAGCCAGCGATGCCGCGTCATGTGCGCGGCGTAACGCACCCACAAGACGATCAGCAGCGAGATGTGCAGCGACGGCGCCTGGTTGAACGGCTTGTCGAAACTCCCCAGCGCGGTGAAGAGCGCGCCGAACACGCCGTCCGCGTGCGGGCGGTCGAACGTGAATCGCAGCGGCAGGGCGATGAAGAAAGCCACGGAGATGAGCTGCGCGAGGAGCAATCGCTGCGCATGGCGATCGACTTCACGTTTGGTCGTGCATATGAAGAACGAGATCGCGTACAGCACGTCGATCGACCAGTACGGAATGATCGTCCACGCCCAGAAAGGGATGGCGCGCTCCCAGCCGAACACGATCGCGCCGACGTGCGAGCGGCGGCTGGCCAGCCAGTTCGCGAATCCGTAGCTGGCGAAGAAGAACGGGCCCACGAAGACGAGCCACGCGACGGCGCGCTTCCACGGTCGCGGCTCAGGCATGACGGATCGCCAGGGACACGGTGAAGATGCCCCACTCGTCGATGCGCTGCGCGAGCTTGCGGAAACCGGCGCGCTCGACGAGTTGATCCATCTCCGCCTGCGAGCGGCGCCGCATCACCCAGGCCTCGCCGCCGCGATGGCTGGTCAGCGCGCGGGCGATGAGCTCGAGCTGCGGATGCCATGGCTGACCGGTGTAGACGAGGTAGCCGTTCTCGGGCACGGCGTCGGCGATGCCCGCGAGCGAACGGGAGACGAGATCGTTGTCGCCGAACAGCTCGTACAGTCCGGAGACGATGGCCAGCGTCGGCTTCGGCGTCACGCTTGCGAGACTGGCCCGGTCGAAGGCATCGCCCTTTTCGAATCGGGCGATGTCCTGCAGGCCCTTCTTCCCAATCAGCTCCGCGCCTTTCGCGACGTTGATCTCGGAGTAGTCGCGTAGAAAAATCGACTGCGGCTTCAGCGGCGAGGAGTCCAGCGCCTCGAGCACGTAGCGTCCGTGTCCCGCCGCGACGTCCATCACGTGGATGGGCATGTTCGCGTCGTGCAGTCTCCGCATCGCGTCGCGAATCAACTCCTCGAGATGCACTTTGCGCTGGCGGATGCCGCGCCAGCCGATCGAGCTCAGGTAGTTGCGATCGATGACGCGCCCGAGAGGATTGGTGCTGTCGGCCGCGTTGCGATAGACGTAATCGAGCGTGGAGCCGGAATCGAAGCCGGTCTCGTGGCCGAGCTTCAACCCGTTCGAGAGCAGGCCGCCGATCTTCATCCCCGCGCGCGTCGCCGCCCAGTACAAGCCGCGCGGCGAGACGGGCGAGAGCGGCGTCGCCAGTTCGTCCGCTTCCTGCCGCGTGGCGCCGGCGCGATGCGCGTTCGTGAGATCGACCGTCACCGGCGGCGCCGCGAAGCGCTCGGAGATGAAGCGGCGCACGTGGCGGAGCGCTTCCTCGCGTCCTTTTTCGCCGAGGGTGTCGTGGTAGAAGCCGGGCAGAACGTGGCGCTCTTTGATCGTCGATCCAAGGTGATTGAAGAAGTCGTGCTGCGGCTTGTGATGCACGACGAAGTCGGAGCCGGAGATGAGCATCTGGATGGGCGTGACGATGGCCTGCGCGTCCGCGACCACGCGCTCGGCGGTTTCGTACAGCGCGAGGAGGATGTTGACGGAGATGTCGCGCGTGATCAGCGGATCGGCCTGGAAGGACTCGATGCGCTCGGGATCGTGCGAGAGGAACTTCGCCTTCACGTAGCTCTTCACGACGAAGTTTCCGCGCACTTTGTGCATCAGCGCCAGCCCGCGCCGCGCGAACGGCACGTACAGCTTGACCTTGAACGCCGGTGAGGCCAGCACGGCGCAGCGGATCCTCGGCGCGTAGTCGTGAATCCACGCGGAGACGTACACGGCGCCGACGCTCTGCGCGATGACGGCGATGTTCTCGATGGGCTGGCCGGAGACGCGGCTCACTTCATTCACGAAATCGTTCACGTCGCGGATGGACGCGCCGATGCTGGGACTGTGTCCGCGCGGGCCGGGCGAGTTGCCGTGACCGCGCGCGTCCCACGCGAAGAACTCGAAGTCGTCCAGGGCCAGCTCCTCGACGAGATGGGCCATGCGTCCGGAGTGCTCGTGGCCGCGATGAAAGAGCACGATGGCGCCCCTGGCTGCGCCGCTCTTCGCGGGCCAGTGTCGATAGAAAAGCTCGGTGCCGTCGAACGCGTGAAAGACTGCCATCACGCCAATGTAGCCGATTCGCGGAGCCCGGCGCGTACGCGATTGAGGATGGTCAGCGCCGTCAGTCCGCACACGATCCACATCACCCACGGGATTGGATTCATGAAGAAAATCCAGACGGCCAGCAGCGAGAAAACGAACGCGCGATCGCTCTTTCCCATCGGCCCGTCGTAACGCCGCGACGCGCCGGCCATCAGTCCGAGCACGCCGGTCATCTCGGACAGCGCGGCCGCGAAGATGGTGGCGAGGGTGGCGATCCAGCCGAAGTACATCCCGAACGGGAGATAGAGCGCCGCGTCGGAAATGACGTCGGACAATTCATTGAGATACGCACCCAGCCGC
>DATLBM010000126.1:0-11341 GCA_035526885.1 Thermoanaerobaculia bacterium
GAGCCCCCGGCCGCCGGAGGCCCCTCGTCGTGCTCAGCGCACGATGCGTCCGGACAGGGAGCTGGGCGCATCGACGTGCGCGCCGTCGTCGACGCCCACGCTGAGCCGGTCCACGAGCTCGCCGCCCAGCCAGCCCGTCACGGCCGCGAGGCCGAACGCGACGAGCGACAGCGCGATGGCCACGCTGCCCGGATCGCCGGGATGATCGCGGCGCAGGAACCAGCTCGCCGCGAACAGCACCACCACGATGACGTTGCCGACGCCGTGCAGCGTGCCGACGCGTTTCGCGCGCGTGTTCGCCGGGATGCCGAGGAAGTCGATCAGCCCGAAGATCGCCGCCAGCAGTCCGCTAATCACGCCCGCCGCGATCATGTAGAACGCCGCGGTGAAGAGCGGCACGTGATGATCGAGGACCAGGGCGATGATGTCGAAGATGACCGACATGGCCAGCACGCCGAAGGGGAAGGGAACGAGCATCTGGTGAATGGGGTGGCCGAGGATCTTGGCGCGGCTTTCCATTGCACTACCTCCGGTGCAGTGGGGCGTGCAAGACGCTGTCCTACCGGCGTCGGCGTGTTTCTCGCACGCCCCGCGACATGCGCTTTCTATCCCTCGTTCTCCTCGCGACGACGCTGAGCGCGCAGAACGCGCCGCACTCCACCCAGCCCGCCTCGCGGCCGCTGCCCGGCCGCGTCACCACCTTCGCCTCGGGACTCGAGCATCCGTGGGCGCTCGCGTTTCTGCCGGATGGGCGCCTGATCGTCACCGAGCGCCCCGGCCGAATGCGCATCATCGACAAGGCCGGGAAACTTTCCGCGCCGATCGCGAACGTCCCGAAAGTGTTCGCGGTGGGGCAGGGCGGACTGCTCGACGTCGCGCTCGATCCTGACTTCGCCGCGAACAAAGTCCTCTATCTTTCCTACGCCGAAGCCGATGGCAGCGTCGCCGGCACGGCCGTAGCGCGCGCGGTCCTCGGCGCAACGGCGCTGAGTGACGTGAGAGTGATCTACCGGCAGATGCCGAAAGAGCCCGGCGGCGCGCACTTTGGCTCGCGCATCGTCTTCCGCCGCGACGGCACGATGTTCATCACGCAGGGCGAGCGCTTCCGCTTTCGCGAGCAGGCCCAGGACCTCCGGTCGCTCCTCGGCAAAGTCGTGCGCATCAACAAGGACGGCACCATTCCGAAAGACAATCCCTTCGTCGGACGCGCGAACGCGCGGCCGGAGATCTGGAGCTACGGCCATCGCAACGTGCAGGCCGCGGTGCTGCATCCCGACACCGGCGAGCTGTGGACCATCGAGCACGCCGCGCGCGGCGGCGACGAGCTCAATCATCCGCAGCCGGGGAAGAACTACGGCTGGCCGGTGATCACGTACGGCGTCGACTACTCGGGCGCGAAGATCGGCATCGGCACGGCGAAGGAAGGGATGGAGCAGCCGGTGTTCTACTGGGATCCGGTGATCGCGCCCTCGGGCGCGATGTTCTACAGCGGCAGCGCGTTTCCGCAGTGGAAGGGGAGCCTGTTCGTCGGCTCGCTGACGCCCGGCGCGCTGGTGCGTCTCACGTTGCGCGACGGCCGCGTGGCATCCGAGGATCGCTATCTGGGCGAGCTGCACGAGCGGATTCGCGACGTTGCGCAGGGACCGGACGGGGCCATTTACGTCGTCACCGACAGCCCGGACGGGAAAGTGTTACGAATCGGGCGCTGAACCTCTGTCATTCTGCGCGCCGCATTCATTTCTCAGGAGGAGCTTCCATGCGTTTTCGCAACACCTTCGCCGCGATTCTGTTCATCACGGCGCTTCCCATGTTCGGCACCACCAAGGTGCAGCCCGATCCGACGCCGGTGCCGCGCGTCGACATCCCGTACACGCAGTACACGCTCGGCAACGGGCTCACGCTGATCGTGCATGAAGACCACAAGGCGCCCATCGCCGCGGTCAACATCTGGTACCACGTCGGGTCGAAAAACGAGAAGCCCGGCAAGACCGGCTTCGCGCATTTGTTCGAGCACCTGATGTTCAACGGCAGCGAGAACTACAACAACGACTGGTTCAAGGCTCTGGAGAAAGTCGGAGCCACGGATCTCAACGGCACGACGAACGAAGACCGCACGAACTACTTCCAGAACGTGCCGTTGTCCGCGCTCGACCAGGTGCTGTTTCTCGAGTCCGACCGCATGGGCCATCTCGTGGGCGCCATCGATAAGGCCAAGCTCGACGAGCAGCGCGGCGTCGTGCAGAACGAGAAGCGCCAGGGCGACAACGAGCCGTATTCGATCTCCGAGGAGCTGGTGACGCGGGCGGTGTGGCCGGCGTCGCATCCGTACGCGCACACGGTCATCGGCTCGCTGGAAGACCTCGACGCCGCGTCACTCGACGACGTGAAGGACTGGTTCCGCACGTACTACGGGCCGTCGAACGCGGTGCTCATCGTCGCTGGCGACGTGAATCCCGCGGACATCAAGCAGCGCGTCGAGAAGTACTTCGGCGACATTCCGCCCGGACCGCCGGTCGCGCACTTCAAGTCGTGGGTGGCCAGGCGCGAAGGCTCGCAGCGCCAGATGGCGTACGACCAGGTGCCGCAGCCGCGCATTTTCAAAGTGTGGAACGTCCCGCCCTCGACCACGCGCGACGGCGCGCTGTTGGAGATGCTCACCGACGTGCTCGTGAGCGACAAGGCCTCGCGTCTGTACAAGCGGCTCGTGTTCGACGAGCAGACCGCGAGCAGCGTCAGCGCGTTCCTCGACTCGCGCGAGATCGGAAGCCTGTTCTACATCGACGTGACCGGCAAGGCCGACGCCGACGTGGACAAGCTCGAGAAAGCGATCGACGAAGAGCTGGCGAAAGTCCTGCGCGACGGACCGACGGCCGAGGAGATGAACCGCGTGCGCACGCAGTACTTCGCGCGGTTCGTGCGCGGCGCGGAGCGCATCGGCGGCTTCGGCGGCAAGTCCGACATCCTGGCGCGCTCGTTCGTCTACGGCGGCAGCGCCGACTCGTACAAGCAGTCGCTGGACTGGACCGAGAAAGCCGTTGCCGACGACGTGAAGAAGGCCGGCCGCGAGTGGCTCAGCGACGGCGAGTACACGCTGACGATTCTGCCGTTCCCGAAGTACGCGCCGGCCGCGACGAGCGTCGATCGCAAGACGCTGCCGCCGGTGGCCGAGCCGCCGGCGCCGCAGTTCGTGAAGGTCAACCGCGCGACGCTTTCGAATGGCATGAACCTGGTCGTGGCCGAGCGTCACGGCGTGCCGGTGGTCAACTTCAATCTCGTGATCGATGCCGGATACGCGTCCGACCAGTTCGCGACGCCGGGCACGGCATCGCTCGCGGCGAACATGCTCGACGAAGGCACGACCACGAAGGACGCGCTGAAGATCTCCACCGAGCTCTCGCGCCTGGGCGCGAACCTCGGCACGGGCTCCAACGTCGACACGACCTTCGTCACCCTCAACGCGCTGAAGACGCAGCTCGACGAGTCGCTGCGGCTGTACGCGGATGTGATCCGCAATCCGTCGTTCGCCGCGTCCGATCTCGACCGCCTGCGCAAACTGCAGATCGCGGGCATTCAGCGCGAGAAGTCGTCGCCGTTCCAGATGGCGCTGCGCGTGATGCCGCGCTTCATCTACGGACAGGGACACGCGTACTCGAATCCGATGACGGGATCGGGCACCGAGGCTTCGGTGGCGAAGATCTCGCGCGAGGAGCTGGTGAAGTTCCACCAGACCTGGTTCAAGCCGAACAACGCCACGCTGGTGGTGGTCGGCGACACGACGCTGGCCGAGATCCAGCCCAAGCTCGAGTCGCTGTTCGGATCGTGGAAGCGCGGCGACGTGCCGAAGAAGAACCTGCCCACCGTGGCGATGAATACGAAGCCGAGCGTGTATCTCATCGACAAGCCCGGCGCCGCGCAGTCGTACATCCTGGCCGGCGTGGTGGCGCCGCCGAAGAGCGCGCCGGAGGATCTGGCCATCTCCACGATGAACACCATCCTCGGCGGCGCCTTCGTGTCGCGCCTGAACATGAACCTGCGCGAGGACAAGCACTGGTCGTACGGCGCGGGCAGCTACCTGCCGAACGCCGCGGGGCAGCGCATGTTCATCGCGTATGCGCCGGTGCAGACCGACAAGACCATGGAGTCGGTGGTGGAGATGCAGCGCGAGCTGCGCGGCATTCTCAAGGACCACGTCCTCACCGCCGAAGAAGTCACCAACGCGAAGACGCTGCTCGCGCAGTCGCTGCCCGGACGCTGGGAGACGGCCAACCAGGTCAGCAATGCGCTGGTGGACACGGTGCAGTTCCACCTTCCGGCCGACTACTGGGAGACGTACGCGGGCCGCGTGCGCGGACTCTCGCTCAGCTCCGCGAACGAAGCCGCGGTGAACGTGGTGCGCCCGGAGAATCTGGTGTGGGTGATCATCGGCGACCGCGCCAGGATCGAGAAGGGTGTGCGCGATCTGAACCTCGGGGATCTGCAGCTCATCGATGCTGACGGGAATCCGGTGAAGTGAGACTGACGCCGGTCGTGGCGCTGTTGCTCGCAGCCTGTGCAGGCGGTGAGCGCGGCGCCACGACCGCATCCGACGCCGCGGCCGTGGTCAAGGAGACCGTGAACGCCGTGCGCGCGAAGGAGCAGGTGGTCGTGCGCATCCGCGTCGAGGACGCCAGGCTGCGCGACGCGGTGGAGGACCGGCTGGTGCTCGAGCGCATCGGCACGATCGTCGAGCGCGGCGGCGGCACGGGCTACGTTCTGCTCGTGCTCGAAGTTGATTCGACGGCCGAGGCCGTGCCGCGCGTGCGCGCCGTTCTGCGCGAAATGGAGCTGCTCGAAAAAAGCTCGGTCGAGATTCGACAGGCGCGCTGAGACGCATTTGCTTGCGGACGCTCGTGTTCCCCGCGCATGCCCAGATGTGGTTGCATGGTGGCTGTGGAAGCCTGTGGAAATCCGTCGAAAATGTAACACTGAAAAGCCTTGCCGAACCGCCGGCGCGGACCTACGTTGATGCTCGCCAGGCACGAACGCTCTATCGCAGATGTCAACGTGAATGGCGAGCTGAGAATGACGCGATAGGTCATCGAAGCAACGGTCTCCGTACGAATGCTCGGTCGCAGATGTCAACGTACGTAGGCCGGTCGCGGTGGTGCGACTGATCACCGAGACAGCAGATCCGGCTTGAACGCTCTATCGCGGATGTCAACGAGCCGGAGCTGGTCACGATGGCGCGATAGGTCCATCGAGGCAAAAATTTAGCGCGGATGCACTCTTGTTGCTGTCAACGCGCTGAGAACGGCCCCGGGGGACAAGAGCTCCCGGGGCTTCTTCGTTTGTGCGCGGCTTTGCCGCTTACAAAGGTTGCCGGTTGCCGGTGCCGCATCGCACATGCGCCACGCACCGCAGCGCGGAGCGCAGGTTGCTGGTTGCCGTGTTGTCAGTGCGATGTCAGACGGATCGCACCTGGCAACCGGCAACTGGCAACCGGCAACATTCAGTCGCGCTACTGCACCAGGTGCAACCGCACCGCGGTGTTTTCCTTGTCCGCCCGCGCCACGATGCGCACGTGATCGACCTTGCGGCCGCTCGCGAAATCCACCAGCTCGTACGTGCCGTTCGTGTGCACGCGATCGTTGAAGTCGACCACCTGCGTCTCGCCGTTCTCGAACACCACCTCGGCGAAGCTGATCTGCGCGGTGCCGCGATCGATGTCCAGCAGCAGGCGCGTGCCGCGGCGATCGACGTTCATCGTGAAATCGGTCCAGCCTTCGTCGCGGTCGAGCATCTCGGTGGTGGTCCACACGTTGCCCGGCAGCGTGGCCACGCGCACGGCGGTGAAGGTCACGGGCGACAGGTAAACGCGCGGCGCGACGCGCACGACGGGGCCGCGCACGACGACGTTCGGCAGCGTGCGGCGAATCGGAAATCCGCGATGCACGGTGACGGTGGTGCGGCGTCCGGTGCGCGTCGTACGCGTGACGCGCACCCGTGCAGCCTCCGCAACCGGGACCAGGGTAGCGATGAACAGAGCTATGGCGACGATCTTCTTCACTGCGTTCTCTCCTTTGTTGTGAAGGTGACGCCGTGAAGTCTACGCGCGTTTACACGCGCACGTATTCGTAGTCCACGGGCATGCTGTTGATCCCGCGGTCCGGCGGCGCGATCCAGCTCGCCACTTTGCCCGGCTCGTAGACCGGCTTCATCACCGAGGCGATGAAGGCCTGGTCGTCGGGAGTGGGAATCCACGAGGACATCCCGCCGGCGAATGCCTCCGCGGAAATCGGATTGCCCGCCGGATCGGTGGGAACGTTCGCCCACGCGCCGACCGTGCGGCGGAAGCGCGCGCTCGGCAGCCGCAGCTCGTGCTGAATGCCGCCCTTGGCGATGATGCCGTTCCAGCGCTTCACGCCGTTCTCGCAGTCGCGGATGTACGCCGCGCGCATCACCTCGTTCATCGCGTTGCGCATCGACACGGTCTCCGTCTTCACGCCGCCGTCGGCGTCCGGCACGTCCAGCGAGTAGTCGCCGTTGGCGACGTGATCCTGGTACAGCGACTCGTCGGGACGGCCCTTCAATCCGTTCGCGAAGTAGCTGGCCGCGTTCGACGAGATCTCCGATCCGAACAGGTCGAGCGCGGAGCTGAACCAGAAGTTCATGTACTTCTGAATGGTCTGCAGATCGATGGCGCCGGCGGCGCGGATCTTCACGGGATCGTCGGTCTTGAGCTCATTCATCACTTCGACCGTGCGGCGCACGACCCGGCCGATGCCCGTGTCGCCCACGAACATGTGATGCGCCTCCTCGGTGAGCATGAACTGGCACGTGCGCGCGAGCGGATCGAAGCCGCTCTCGGCCAGCGCCTTGAGCTGGAACTTGCCGTCGCGATCCGTAAAGTACGCGAACATGTAGAACGACAGCCAGTCGTTGATTGGCTCGTTGAACGTGGTCAGGATGCGCGGCTTGTCGGCGTCGCCGGAGTGGCGCTCCAGAAGGCCTTCCGCTTCCTCGCGGCCGTCGCGGCCAAAGTACGCGTGGAGCAGATAGACCATGGCCCAGAGATGGCGTCCTTCCTCGACGTTGACCTGGAAGAGATTGCGCAGGTCGTACAGCGACGGCGCGGTGCGGCCCAGCGCGCGCTGCTGTTCGACGGAGGCGGGCTCGGTGTCGCCCTGCGTCACGATCAGCCGGCGCAGCGTGGAGCGATGCTCGCCGGGAACGACCTGCCACGCCGCCGCGCCGATGTTGTCGCCGAAGCCGATGGTGCGATTCACATCCTGATCGGCGAGGAAGATGCCCCAGCGATACTCGGGCATGCGCACCATGCCGAACGTCGCCCATCCCTCGCGATCGACCGAGGTAGCCGTGCGCAGGTAGACGTCGTTGTTCTGAAAGATCTCGGGACCGAGGTCGTTCCACCAGTCGAGAAAGCGCGGCTGCCAGTGCTCCAGCGCACGCTGCAGCGTGCGGTTGTTCGCGAGGTCGACGTTGTTGGGGATTTTGTCGGTGTAGTTGATTTCAGCCATTCGATTCTCCGCGACGAACAATTCAGGCGATCAGCGTGCCGAAGCCTTGGGCAACAAGCGCTGCCGGCCGTGCCGGCTTGATTTCGGCCATTAGATTCGTTCCCACGAAAACTTCGGTTTCGTTCCGCTTCCGAACAACTTGAGCGCGCCCTGCTCGCCGACGGCGTTCGGGCGGATGAAGATCCAGTTCTGCCACGCCGAAAGGCGCCCGAACACTTTCGTCTGCAGCGTTTCCGTTCCGCCGAAGCGCAGGTTCGCCTCCATGCCCGTCAGAGCATCGGGCGAGAGCGACGCGCGCTCCTCGACGGCCAGGCGCAACTCATCGTCCCAATCCAGTTCGTCGGGCGCGAAGGTCACCAGTCCCGCGTCGAGCGCTTCTTCCGCGCCGAGCTTCGTCTCGCGCTCAAAGTCCGTGTCCCCGCCGAAGCGCGTCTGCAGCCGCGTCATGCCGTTGCACATCACCAGCGGCCCGAAGTTCATCGATGAGAGCGCCACGCGCGGCGCGGCCTCTTCCTCACTGAGCAGCATGTACGAGCGGTCGGCCGCCACCGCGAGCTCGAAGAGCGTGCCCGCGAAACACGAGCCGCGATCGATGACGGCGTAGATGCTGCGCGACGAGACGTCCAGACGCGCGAACGTGCGGCGCAGGAAGCCGGTCACCTCGCGCACGAGCCAGTGCGACCGATGCTGGTCCAGCGCGCGATCGATGCGCAGCATCGCGTCGATGTCGCCGCGCGTCTTCATGATCCAGATGCCGGCCTCGCGCACGTTCGTGCGCAGATGCAGGATGGCGTCGTCGAGCTCGCGCGCCATCGCCAGCGGCCACCACTGCGCGCCGCGCTCGACGATGGCGTCGATGTCATTCGCCTCGCCGTCATTCGGCGCACTCACGGTGATGGTGATGGTGCGCGCCTCGGCATCGATGGCCACGTCGACGTGATCGTAGTGAATGCCCTGCTCGTCCACCGCGCGGCGCAGGGGAGTGAGGTGCACGCCCTTCGCGTCCTTCGGACGATCGGTCTGCGCGGCGAGAGCGGCCGCGCGCTCTTTCACCTTGTCGGCGAACAGACGCGGCGGCACGACGTCATCGACGAGGCCCCACGTCTTCGCCTTCGCGCCGCCCAATCCCTCGGCCGTCGTGCAGAACACGTCGGCGAGATCGCGGCGAATTTTTCGTTTGTCGACGAGTCGCGTCAGCCCGCCCGTTCCCGGCAGCACCGCCAGCAGCGGCACCTCGGGAAAGCTGACCGTGGACGAGCGATCGTCGACGAGCATGATCTCGTCCGCGGCCAGCGCCAGCTCGTAGCCGCCGCCGGCAGCCGTGCCGTTCACCGCGGCCAGGAACTTGAGGCCGGAGTGCGCGCTCGAGTCCTCGATGCCGTTGCGCGTCTCGTTGGTGAACTTGCAGAAGTTCACCTTCGTGGCGTGCGTGGACTTGCCGAGCATGTAGATGTTCGCGCCGGCGCAGAACATGCGCTCCTTGCCCGAGGCGATGACGACGGCGCCGACCTCGGGATGCTCGAAGCGGATGCGGTCGAGCGCGTCGCGGAGCTCGATGTCCACGCCGAGGTCGTAGGAGTTGAGTTTCAGCTTGTAGCCCTCGCCGATGGGCGCGTCTTCGTTGACGTCCATGGTGAGGGTGGCCACGGGGCCGTCGAAAGTGAGCCGCCAGTGCTGGTAGCTGGACGGGTCACGGTCGAAAGTGATCATGCACACCTCAAAACGCAATGCGGAATTATAATTCCGGAATCGCTTTCAGCAACTCCCGGACCGACTTCGCTGGTTTCATGCCCGTGGTCTCGATCTGGACGTCCGCGCGCGAGTAGAGCTCGCTGCGCTCCTCGAGGATGCGGCGCAGATCCTCCATGGCCTGACGTAGGTTGGGCTTCAGCCCGACCAGACGGGCTGAAGCCCGTCCTGCGTTCATCGGCCGCAGATCTCCCTGCGCCAGCACGCGCCGCATGTGCTCCTCCGGGGTCGTGCGCACCCAGACCGTGAAGCAGCTGCGCAGGAGCAGCTCGTACGTGGCGGTCTCGGAGACGAGGCTGCCGCCGGTGGCCACGACGAACCGCGGCCGCGACGCCAGAAGCTCCTGCAGTGCCTGCAGTTCGTAGCGGCGATACGCCTGCTGCCCGTAAAGCTCGAGGATCGAGCCGAGGGCGGTGCCGGCGATGCGCTCGATCTCGCGATCGAGCTCGAAAAACGGGAGCTTTTTCGCCTTCGCCAGCTCCGCGCCGAGGGTGGTCTTGCCGGCGCCGCGCAGTCCGACCAGCGCGATTTTCTGCGCTCTCGCCGCGCCGGCCTCTTTCTCCGTGAGCGATGCATACACGTCGCGCAGCTGCGCCGGCGAGAGTCGCGACAGGAACTGCCGCACGAGATCGAGCTCCGGCGACGGCGGCGCATCTTCGACCAAACGGCTGAGCGGCAGGTTCAGCGCCGCAGCCACGTGCCGCAGCAGGACGATCGACACGTTCCCCTTCCCGCTTTCCAACTGCGTCAGGTAGCGCTCGGAAATCCCGGCATGATCCGCGAGCAGCTTGCGGCTCATCCCACGCCGGGCGCGCTCGCCGCGAATGCGCTCGCCGAACGCGCGGAGGAAAGCCTCATCGGTCATGAGGGGGGAATTATAGTTCGAGGGTGGGGAAGATGCCCGTTTTCGCCACTCCTTCAGTGAGGGAGGTTCAATGTTCAGAAGAGCTCTTCTTCTCGTATTGCCGTTGTTTCTCGCAATGGCGTGTCGGAGTGTCAGAGTCTGCCCGGCCGACAAGATTTGCATCCCCAGGAGCGATGGCATCGGTTGCGAACGATGCGTCACCTGCCCGCCTAAGATGGAGTGCGTGTTGGACATTCCGTGCGACCCGGCACTCAAGTGCACGCCGGAGGTCAAGGCGACGCCAAAAGAGCCCGAGCCGGAGCCAAAGAAAGATCAGCCGGATGCCTGTGCCTGCTCCAACGGTCTCAACGCCGACGCCGAGCAAGTCCCGTTTGAGGAAAGGCTGCAAGCCTACGTAAATTCTGATGATCGTACGCGCCTCGTCAAGTGCATCACCGAATTGCGGGCGCGGGTCATCGAAAATCTCCGTAAAGACAAGCCAGTGTCCGAGTGCGCGGACGAGTTGAGCGAGCTCGAGGGGATTGCGACCGCGGACGCGGTCCGGTTATCCACGGAACGCACAAGAATCACCGACGCGCTAAAGTCGCTCACCGCGGACGACGAGACGCTCACGGACCGACTGGACGACGTCAAAGACAGCCTTCGCGAGCTCGAGCCCGTGGTCTCGGTGACCGGCACGACCGCCACGCAGACGGCGAACGTGTACACGGAAGCGCGCGCGGCCGCCCTCGAGAGCAAAAACAACGACAAAGCGGCCAAAGCCTGTGTCGACCGTTGGGCCTACGTCAACATCGACATTTCCAAGTCGCACGAGGGACTGCTGAACTGCGTCAAGCAATTGCAGGCCGCGATCCGCAAACCGACGCGCGAGGAAACCATCGTCGCTGAAAGCCAGTTCAATCTGCCGCTCGCCCGCATGGAACAGCGTCTGCGCGGCTTCGCCCGGGCGAAGGCAACGAAGTACAAACAGCTCGACGCAGAGCACGAAGCGGCCGTCGGCACGAAGAAGCAGGAACTCGACGACGAGATGTCCGCGATCAAAAAACAACTCGACGAGATCCGGCAAGTCGTCCTGATTCCAGACGAGTCGATGTATGCCGAGTATGCGGAGTACGAGCAGTACTTCAACAAATTCTTCCTCGGTTACGAGTACGTCAGTCTCGATGACGCATTCGGCAAAGGATTCCTGCGCGTCGGGATCATGACCGGT
>DATLBM010000127.1:0-10562 GCA_035526885.1 Thermoanaerobaculia bacterium
CGCGGGTGATCGCGTCGAGGACGTCCGGTGGTTGCTTGGCAATCCCAAGGCCGACGCAATGAACGTGGAGAACGGAACGCCGACGTCGCTGCTCTTGTATGTCAAATCGAACGGCGAGCGGTGGGTCGTGCGCGTGAGAAATCGTCAAGTGATAGGGGTGCAGCCCATGGAGTCTCGGCGATAGTTTCGGTGAACGGCGAAAGCCCACGCGACAACAATTACAATAACCCGGTGAGATTCCCGTTCCTCGTATCCCTTCTTTTCGCGGTCTCGCTTCCCGCCGTCGCCGCGGAGTTCTGCAATCTCGACCTGCGGTACGTCAACGGCGAGGTGCGCTGGAAGCCGATCGTCGGCGCCGAGCGCTACACGGTGCTCGAGACCTACGGCGGCCTCAAGCCGCCGTTCTACTACTCGACCAGCAAGACCTTCGTCGCCGTCGATCACCGCGCCTCGGACGCCACGACCATCCGCTACATCGTCACCGCCGAAGTCGAGGAAGGCGTGCGCCTCACCGCCGCCACCACGTGGAAAGACGCCTGCACCGGGATGATCGACGTCGCCATTCCCGCCGATGCGGCGTTCCGCAAGTTCACGCGCCGCGCGATCGTGCCCGTCGTGGGCTCGACGGCGGGCGCATTCGGCGGACAGTTCAAGACCGCCATCGAACTGCGCGGCGCCGCGAATGAAAAGGGACGGCTCGTGTTTCATCCCGCGGGCAAGGCAGCGGCCGATGACGATCCGTCGCTGCCGTATGCATTCGTCGACACGCGCGTCATCGCGCACGACGACATCGTCGCGGCGATGGGGCAGAAGGGACTGGGCTCGCTGGAGATCATCCCCGACGCCGACTCCACGGACCGCATCCCCGAAACGAGCGTGCGGCTCTACAACGAAACGTCGATGGGCACGTTCGGCACGTACGCGCAGCCGGTGTTTCCGTACGACTACATGAGTCCCCAGGCGATGCTGGTGCGATTGCCCGACGCGCGGTTTCGCGTGAACATCGGCATCCGCGCGCTGGCCGCGACGACGGTGACCGCGATCATCCGCCGCGCCGACGGACGTCTGGACGGGCTGCGCACGCTGAACTTTCCCGCGGGCTGGATGGAGATGAAGTCGGCGAACGATTTCATCGGCGCGGTGCTGCAGCCGGGCGATCAGGTCACGCTGTCGTTCAACGGCGCGGCGGTGCCGTTCTACACGATCACGGAGAACCAGACGAACGATCCCACGCTGGTGATCTCGCCGGCGGAAGGCGTGACGCGGAACGTCGGCAATTACGTCGATTGAGCATCGCTTCGCGATGCGTTGCTGGTTGCTGGTGGCTGGTTCGGGGTCAGGTGTCGTGACCCGGGAAACAAACTTGCCCGCGCAACGTTCATCTACGCGACGCCGCACATCGAACCGGCAACCAGTAACCAGCAACCGTCAACAAACGTTGCTACACTAAGACCAATCCCCCATGAGCGCATCCGAGCTCCTCGCCCTCCTCATCGCCGTCCTCGTTTTATGGATCGTGCTGAAGGTGGCTAAATTCGCGGTGAAAGTGATCTTCATCATCATCACGCTCGCCGTCATCGCCGGAGTGGTGTGGCTCTTCCTCGCGAGGTGAACCTTTGAGCGACGATCGCAAGTACAAGCATCGTGGATATCAGGACGGCGGCGGCTACGGCTCCGGCTCGTCCGGCAGCCGGCAGACGCAGCGGCCGATGGGGCCGCGTCCCGATCCGCCCCGGCAGCGCATGGAAGACGCGCCGCGCGGCCGCACCGCCGGCGGCTTCGGTCCCGACGCCTTCAAATGCAACAAGTGCGGCATCATCCGCCACTCCCTCGGCGACCTGCAGCACGAAGACGTCTGCCACGGCTGCGGCGCCGACCTGCACACCTGCGGCAACTGCCGCTTCTTCGACACCACTACGCTGTGGGAATGCCGCGAGAACATCCCGGTCCGCGTGGTCGGCAAGCAGGCCAAAAACGAGTGCACGTTCTTCCAGCCGAAGATCATCAAGGACCTCGCCGCCGACAAGGCCTCCAAGCCGATGTCGGAGAACGACGCGCGGAAGGCGTTTGACGCTTTGTTCAAAAAGTAGCCACGCTACTTTTTGAAGTTGCTGGTTGCTGTGTTGCTGGTTGCTTGCGATGAATCGCGCGACCGGCCATGCACCGCAAGGAACCAGCAACCCAGCAACCAGCAACAATGATCATCCGCCTCCTCCTTGCCATCACCAGCGGTGCCCTGTTCGCATTCGCCTTCCCGAGCACGGCCATCGGCTGGCTCGCGTTCATCGCCCTCGCGCCTCTTCTGATCGCCGTCGTCCGCGCGCGCTCGTCCAAAGAATCCTTTCTCCTCGGCTGGGCGTCGATGACCACCGCGTGGCTGCTGATGGTGCCGTGGGTCGTGCGCGTGATGTCGCACTACGGCGGACTGCCGTACATGGTCGGCGTCCTGCTCTGCATCGCGATGGCCCTGGTCCTCGGACTCTACGGCGGGATGTTCGGATGGCTGGTGAAGGGCTTTCGCCTCGGCGAGCGCTTCGTGCCGTGGCTCGCGGTGCCGCTGGCGTGGGCCGCGCTCGAGTACGCGCGCACCTACCTGCTCACGGGCTTTCCGTGGAACCTCATCGCCACGCCGCTGATCGACTATCCGTCGCTCATCCAGCTGGACCGCTTTGCCGGCCCGTATTTTCTCGGAGCGATGGTGGTGTTGCCCTCGGCGATCATCGCCTGGATCTTCACGCAGCGCGTGAAGCCGATCGCGCGCGTGCTGGTGCTCGGCTCGTTCGGCATCGTGATGCTGGTGTGGTGGGGGACGGGACTGGTGGCCGCGAAACTGATCGTGCGTCCGCGCGGCGCGGCCACCGTCACCGCCGCGCTGATCCAGCCGAACATCTCGCAGGAGATGCGCTGGGATGAAGCGAACGTCGCGCGCATCTACGAGAAGATGATCGGCATGACCGTCGAAGCGGCTGGCCGCGGCGCGAAGGTCATCGTCTGGCCCGAGTCGACGGTACCGCTCTCGTACACGGAGACGGACTTTTACAAATCGGAGATCGAGGCGCTCTCGCAACGCTACGGCGTCGACATCATCCTGGGCTCCGTGGCCACCGATCCCGCGAAACCGAATCGTCTCTGGAACTCGGCGTTCCTCGTCAGCGGCGGGAAGACGATCGGCCACTACGACAAGATCCGCCTCGTTCCTTTCGGCGAATACGTTCCGCTGCGGCGCATGCTCTTCTTCGCGGAGAAGCTCGTGCACGCGGTCGGCGAGTTCGAGTTCGGCTCGAACGACCTTCCCCTCGCCGGCAAGGTCACGTACGGCACGGCCATCTGCTACGAGATCGTCTTCCCGCAGATCTCGCGCACGCAGGTGAAGAACGGCGCGGACGTCCTCGTGACGATCACGAATGACGCGTGGTTCGACGGCACCTCCGCCCCCGCGCAGCACCTCTGGCAGGCGCGCCTCCGCGCGGTCGAAGACGACCGCTACCTGCTCCGCGCCGCGACGACAGGCATCAGCGCGTTCATCGATCCCACGGGACAGGTGCAGTCCTGGATCGAAATGAATCGCGACGGCATCATCTACGCGAAGTTCGAGCCGCGCACCTCGGAGACGCTGTACGTGCGCTTCGGCGACTGGTTCGCCTGGCTCGCTGTGATCGTCTCAGCGCTCCGCTTGGGGACGACGAGAGGCCTCCGGTCGGTCTCCAGCGAAGCGTTGATATGATCCGCGCGATGCGAGAAGACCTGCCTCAGAAGATCGACGACCTGCGCACCCGACTCGACTCCGTACGGAGTTATCTTTGACCCTGCCGGCGCGCGAAGAACACTAGACGAGATTGAACGCGAGATGTCCGCGCCAGGCTTCTGGGACGACCAGGAGAAGGCGCAGGACGTGGGGCGCAAGCGCTCCCGCGTGGAGAAGCGCATCGACGCCAGCCGCTCGCTCGAATCGAAGAACGGCGATCTCGACGTCCTCCTCGACTTTCAGAAAGAAGGCGAGAGCGTCGAGGGCGACATCGAGACTCTGGTCGGGCAGCTCGAGTCCGAGATCAACAAGCTCGAGCTGACCATGAAGCTGTCGGGCGAGCACGACGAGCGCGACGCCATCGTGAACATCCATCCCGGCGCGGGCGGCACCGAGTCGCAGGACTGGGCGGAGATGCTGCTGCGCATGTACCTGCGCTACTGCGACCGCAAGGGATGGTCGCACGAGCTGCTCGAGTACCAGGCCGGCGAAGAGGCGGGCCTCAAAAGCGCGACCGTGATGGTGCGCGGCGACTACGCGTACGGCTACCTGAAAGCCGAGACCGGCGTGCATCGACTGGTGCGCATCTCGCCGTTCGATGCGGCCAAGCGGCGGCACACCTCGTTCGCGTCCGTGATGGTGATGCCCGACATCGACGACACCATCGAGATCGACATCGACGACAAGGATCTGCGCGTCGACACGTACCGGTCCAGCGGCGCGGGCGGACAGCACGTCAACGTGACCGACTCCGCCATCCGCATCACGCACCTGCCGACGGGTGTCGTCGTGACCTGCCAGAACGAGCGCAGCCAGCACAAGAACCGCGCCACGGCCATGCACCTCTTGCGCGCGCGGTTGTACGCGCTCGAGCAGGCCAAGCAGGAGGAAGAGCAGAACAAGCTCGCCGGCGAGAAGAAGGAGATCGGCTGGGGAAGCCAGATCCGCTCGTACGTGCTGCAGCCGTATCAGCTGGTGAAGGATCTGCGCACGCAGCACGAGGTGGGCGATCCGAGCCGCATCCTGGATGGCGACCTGGATGAGTTCATCGAGGCCTGGCTGGCGGCGCAGGTGCGGAAAGCGGCGGATTAAGCATGCGCGTGGCAATGCTCACGCCGCTGCCTCCGGCGAGGACCGGCGTCGCGCATTACGCGTCGATGGTCATTCCTGCGCTGCAGGAGAAGCTCGCGCACAGCCAACCGCCAACCGCCAACCGCCAACCGCCAACCGTCGACGCGCATACGTCGCCCGAAGCCTACGACCCCACGAGCTACGACGCGGTCATCTACCAGCTCGGCAACAACCCGCATCACGAGTGGATTTACGCAGAGGCGATGAAGAGACCGGGCGTAGTCGTGCTGCATGATCTCGTGCTGCATCACCTCATCGTGGAGATGACGCTCGCGCGCGGCGATGCCGAGGGCTACGTCGAGGCGCTGCGCGCGAATCACGGAGAGGCGGGGGCGGCGTGGGCGCGCGGGCGGGCGGCGGGGCTGCACAGCGAGATGGGCAACTTTCTTTTGCCCGCATCGGTGGAGATCGCCCAGCGATCGCAAAGCGTGATCGTGCACAACCGCTACGCCGCGGAGCGGCTGCGGTCGTTCGGCGTGACGACGCCCATGTACGTCGTGCCGCATCCCTACGTTCGTGAGACGCGCATGTTCCCTCGCCAGAACACGGGCCAGCGCGTCATCGGCTTCTTCGGGTTCCTCACCTCGGCCAAGCGCGCCGAGGTCGTGCTGGAGGCGTTCCGCATCGCGCGCACTCGTGATGCACGACTGGAGCTGTTGATCGTCGGCGAGCCTGCGCCGAACATCGACGTCGATGCGCTGCGCGGCGACGGGATCACGCTGACCGGTTACGTCGACGACGATGAGTTCCCGCGCTACTACGCCCTCGCCGATCGCTTCGTGAACCTGCGCTATCCGACGGCGGGGGAGACCAGCGGAACGCTGATCCGCGCGCTCGATGCAGGCAAGCCGGTGGCGGTGAGCGACTACGCGCAGTTCGCCGAGCTGCCCGACGACGTCGTGTTCAAAGTTCCCCTCGGCGCGGGCGAAGTGGAGCGGCTCGTCGAGTTCTTCGTGAGCGATCTGCCCGATCCGGGCGCGAAGCAGCGCGCGTGGCTGGAGGAGCACGCGTCGCTGGAGAAGACGGTGGAGGGATATTTGGCGGCGATTGAGCGTAGGGCGGGCTTCAGCCCGCGTGGACGGGCTGAAGCCCGTCCTACATTGCCTGCGTTGCCGCTGTTTCCGCAGATCGAGCTGGTCTCGCGAGAGCCGCTGGTCATTCGCAACGCCGGCCCTTCGACCATTCGCACCCGCACGTACGGCGAGCCGGAGCTGCGGATCATCGTGCGGTCCGCAAGCGGGGATGAGTGGCTGTCCCTCCCGAAGGATCTGCATCCCGGCGAATCCGTGGAACTGAGCGCGAGGGCGGTGGACTTCACGCTCCACTTTGCGCTGCAGGACATCCCCGATGTTCGATGACGGGGCGCTGGACGAGCTCCGCGCCATTCTCGGCCGCCGCCCCGCGATCGAGATCGTCGCGCCGCAGCACAGGCGCGCGTGTGTGCTCATCCCGCTGATCCGCAACGGTGCCGGGTGGTCGATCCTCTTCACGAAGCGCAGCGAGAACCTGGCTGCGCACAGCGGTCAGATCGCGTTTCCAGGCGGCTCGGTCGAGGACGGCGAAACGCTCGAGCAGGCCGCCATTCGCGAGGCCGAGGAGGAAGTCGGCATTCCGCCGGCGCACGTCGAATTGATCGGACGGCTCGACGACGTCATCACGCACAGCGGCTTTCTCGTGGCACCGTTCGTGGGCGTCATTCACGATCGCGTCGAGTACGTGATGCAGGAGTCCGAAGTCGTGGAGATCTTCGAAGTGCCCATCGAGGCGCTGCTCGACATTCGCAATCCCGAGGTGCGATACGTAGCGTTCCGCCGGAAAGAGTATCCGGCGTACTTTTACCGCTACGGCGCGTACGAGATCTGGGGACTGACGGGGCGGATGCTGAAGGCGTTTCTCGATCTGGTCTGGCAGGCTATTTAACGACCGACCGGGGGCCTCCGGCGGCTGGGGCCACGGGCCCCAGACCCCGTTTGCAGGCCTAGCCTCCGCGACACAAGTGTCGCGGAGGCTAGGCCCGTCAACGGGGTCCGGGGGCCGCGCCCCCGGCCGCCGGAGGCCCCCGGTCGGTCGTTCACTTACCCGTCAGCTTCTCGATGTACGCGATCAGGTTCTTTCCCTCATCGCCCGGATCGACGATCACGCCGTTGATCATGTACGTCGGCGTGGCGCGCACGTCGTTCGAGAACGCGTAGCCCGCGCCGGTCAGGAGCTGCGTCTTGATCTCGGCATTGTTGAGATCCGCGTCGTATTTCGCGAGATCGAGGTCGTGATCCTCCGCCCAGCCGCGGGCCCAGTCCCAGAACGTGAACGCGTTCAGATTCTCCTGGTTCGCGTACACGGTCTTCTTGTACTCCCAGAACAGCTCGGGCTTCTGGCGATGGATGGCGCGCCCGGCCAGCGCCGCGGCGAACGCCCACGGGTGTCCGGACAGCGGCAGGTCGTAGCGGACGTAGCGAACCTTGTCGCCGAACTTCGCCATCACCGCGTCGCCGTAGCCGGACGCGTGGCGGCAGGAGGGGCATTGAAAGTCGGAGAACTCGAGCATCGTGATGTCGCCCTTGCCCTTGGCCGGCGACACGGCGAGGTAGGAGTCGAATGCTTTCGCGCGCGCGGCCACCGCGTCGCCGCGGCGGAACGCGCCGAAGAAAAACGTCCGGCCCTGCGGATCGACGAAGCCGGACAGCGGCAGCTTGCCCGCCTCGGTCGTCTGGATGAGCGTCGCAGGCCAGAGGCCGTCGTTGGTGGCGGTGCGATCGATCTTCACGTCCATCGACTCACGCATGTTGGCGGCGGTGAAGCTGCGCAGCTTCTCCTCGACCGTTTTTCCTTCCGCGTTCGAGATCGGCCACGGCGTGCCGAGGAAGAAGCCGCCGGTGGGCGAGGTCACGGCGAAGAACTGTCCCGCGCACGTGGGACGCTCGCTGGCGATCTTCACGTACACGCCGCGGAAGCCCTGCGGCAGCGCGAAGTTCGGCGCGTCGTAGCTGATCTTCGCGTCAGCCGAGCACACGGGAAGCGATGCGCGGATGGCGGCATCGAACTTCGGGTCGACGTCGACCGCGAAGAGCGGTGCGCAGAAAGCGAACGTGAGCGTGAGAAGGATGGACCGGTTCACGCGGAGGTGAACGGGGAGGGGCGGGCGCGGCATTCCGGCCGGCACGGCCGGCAGCGATGGTTGCCCAGGGCTATCCGGTCGCGTCCGTACGGAATGCGCGCGCCGCGCTCGTTAATTGTTCGGTGGCGCCTCGGAGATGTTCTCCACGGCTTTGCCGACCTTGCCGTCCTGGTTGCCCTGCGCGGCGATGTCGCCGAGCGAGACGATGCCCACCAGCTCGTCGTTGCTGTTGACGACCGGCACGCGGCGGATCTCGGAGTTGCCCATCGCGGTCAGCACTTCGTTGAGCGAGGCGTCCTCGCGCACGGTGCGAACGCTCTTGGTCATCAGCTCGTTCACGCGCGTGTTCTCGAGATCCTTTCCCTCGGCCAGTCCGCGCACGACGATGTCGCGGTCGGTGATCAGGCCGATGATGCGCTTGCCTTCCACGACCGGAACGACGCCCGTGTCCTGGTCCTTCATGATGCGGGCGACGTCGCGGAGACTGTCTTTCTCCGACACGCACTCGGGATTCGGAGTCATGACGTCACGAATGTGACGATTGCGATCTGCCATCTTTCCTCCTTCATTTGTCAGGAGTCAGAAGGGCAAGACGCGTTCCTGATCAGAACGAGACGCGGAAGCCGCCGCCGATGGTCATGAAGCGCGGATCGAACTCCTCGTGCGTCCAGTGATACGACGCCTCGAGCAGCACACCGTAGCGCTTGGTGATCGGGAAATCGGCGTTCACGCCGGCGACCACGCCCCAGTTCGTGCGCGATTCTTCGCCCGCGGCCGCCTGCCGGTAGTAGCCGAGGCCGGCGAAGAGGCCGCTGGAACCGAAGGGCTCGTCGAATTCGTACTCGACCACGCCCTCGATGTGCTGCACCTCGCCTTCGACGTCGCGACGGTTGACCTCGACCGCCTTCGGATTCTCGGCCGTCGGCGCGGCCACTTCGAAGGGGATGGCGATCTCGGTGTCGATGCGTCCGCCCTTGAACTTGAGGTTCAGATCCGGCTCGATGGGGATCGACCAGAACAGCTCGACGGACGTGTTCGAGAAGGAGAAGTTGCTCTCGATGAAGTCGTTCTCGTTTTGATGCGGAGCGCCATCCACGAAGCGGCGGCTGCCGCCGACGACGACGCCGAATTTCGTGCTCTCCTGCGCGAGCGCGGGAAGCGCGCCGGCGACAGTGAGCGCGAGAAGAAAAAAGGCACGTTTCATGGCCGGCACTATACGGGATGGCTTCTGGTTCTTCAAAGTCGAACTCCCCTCATAAAATGTGCGCGTGCGAACGCTGGCCAGCGCATTGTCGTTAGTAGGACGCGAGGCGCTGCGAATCGTTCTGCCGTCATGGTGCGTGGCCTGCGGAAAAGACCTTCCCTGGCGCGAGCGCACGGCGTCGTGCTGCAAGGAATGCTGGGAAGAGCTGCCGCGGATCGAAGGCGTGAAGTGCCGTTCATGCGCGTTACCGCTGCCCAGTGGAGGACAGGCCATCGCGCCTGTCCTGGGAGAAGAAGGACAGGCTGGATTGCCTGTCCTCCATTGCATCGGGTGCCTCGACGATCCACTTCCCGTGGATTGGACCGACGCCGCGTGCGAATACCGCGGCTCGATGGAGCGCATCCTCCACGCCCTCAAATTCGAGCGTCACGATTTTCTCGATGACGCGCTGGCCTCGCTGCTCGAGACCACGATCCGCACGCGCGACGGTGCGAGCTTCGACGCCATCGTGGCCGTGCCGATGGCGCGGGCGAAGGAGCGGCGCCGCGGCTACAACCAGGCCGAGCTCCTGGCCCGCGCGCTCGCACATCGCCTCGGCACCGGTTGTGATATGACGCTGCTGACACGCCGCGAAGAGCGCGCCACGCAGTCCATGCTGCCGAAGCGCGAGCGCGCGGCCAACGTCCGCGGTGCCTTCGCCGCCTCATCCCGCGTGAAAGGAAAAGCAATCCTCGTCGTCGACGACATCTGCACCACCGGCGAAACGCTGCGCGCCTGCGCGACCGCGCTTCTCGCCGCCGGCGCCTCCCGCGTCTGCGCCGTCACCGTCGCCAAGGCGAGCTGACTTCGTTCCATGACTCGAGCGTTCTTCATCGCCCTTTCTGAAAGCAAACGACTGCGCTCGATGGCCGAGCGCTCGGCCATGGGCCGCCGCGTCTCGGGACGTTTCGTCGCCGGCATGACCGTCGAGGACGCGCTCCAGGCCACGAAAGCCACCAACGCCAGGGGCATGAGCGTCAGCGTCGACAACCTCGGCGAGAACGTCACAAACCTCGAGGAAGCCCGCCACAGCGCGACGCTCTACCACGAGATGATCGACGAGCTCACGAAGCGCAAGCTGAACGCGAACGTGAGCATGAAGCTTACGCACATGGGCCTCGACCTCGACGAGAAAGTCGCCACCGACATCGCCGGCGAGCTCGTGACCCACGCCGCGCGGGTGAACAACTTCGTGCGCATCGACATGGAAGGCTCGCCGTACACGCAGAAGACGCTCGACGTCGTATACGACCTCCACGCCCGTCCCGGCAACGCGGGACGCGTCGGCGCGGTGATTCAGGCGTATCTGCGGCGTAGCGAGAAGGACG
>DATLBM010000128.1:0-7802 GCA_035526885.1 Thermoanaerobaculia bacterium
CTCGCGATCGAGGGCGATGGGCAGGCCGGCTTCCCACAGCGCGAGCACTTCGTTCTCGTGCGCGAGGACGGAGATGTTCGCGGGATTCTTCGGGAGGGTGAGCCAGCGGCGCAGTCCGCGTCCCAGCTGCGCGTAGGAGCGGTAGAGCTGTCTCTCCGCTTTGCGTTCCTTCTGCAGCCAGCGCGTCTCGACCATGCGCACGGCGCCTTCGGCTTTGCCGTTCCTGATGCGGATGGCGGCGACGGCGCCGTCGGCATCGAACCAGTGCAGATACGGCTCGCCGCCGATCGAGAACTTCGCGGGGCCGCAGCGGTAGAGCGTCCCGGCGAGACTCGCGGGGAGTCTGCCTTCGATACGCAGCGGCTCGAAGCCGTGCTCGCGCGGGAGATCGTTGAAATACGCCCGCCTGTCCTCCTGAGCCGCCGGAGCGAAGCGCAGGACGGTCGAAGGATCTCCTGCCGAAACTGCAGGAGGTCCCTCGACTTCGCTCGGGATGACAGTCATGCCTGCTCCACCGGCTCGAGCGGAACTTCGTACTCGTCATGCACGTCGCCATGCGCGCGCATCGCGTGCGGCATCTGCTTCCATTCGCCGTTCGCGGCAAAGAACACGTCGCGCAGCGCGCGGAACGCACGTCCCATCGAGTCCGACGTGTGATGCCACGCGAACTTCGCCACCTCGTTCGCATACGTCATCAGGCTGAACGTCGCGTAATCGCGCCACTGCTTGTCCGCGTGCAGCCGGTACCACCAGACGTGACGCGCACCCAGCGGCAGCGTGAACACGGACGGCGCGTGCTGGTCCGGCTTGCCGAAGCCCATGTACGGCGGCAGGAACTTCAGCGCGCCCAGTCGCGCGAAGATCCTCTCGTTCGCATCGCGATGCGTGATGCGCCCTTCCACCGCCGCACCGATGTCATCCGACGACGCGTGAATCGCCGCCCGAACTTCCGGCAGATGGCTGCTCAGCACTCCGATGTTGCCGGGCTGCGTGGTGACGTCGAGATACTTGCGGTCCTTCGTGCCCAGGAAACGGATCAGATTCGCCAGCGGTCCGAAGGTGCCGAGGAAGTTGCCCATGGCCCAGTTGCGATTCCAGGCGTTCCAGAGGTCGTAGCTCGCGAAGGCATCGAACGAGCGCGAGACGATCGTGTCGTAGTGATCGAAGCCGGTGTTCACGACTTCGTCGACGCGGCGGAAGCGCTCGATCGCAAAGTCCTCGTCCCCGAAAGCCTTCAGCATCTCCTCGGCCATCAGATCGACGGCCACGGTCAGCACGGACATGCCGCTCGAGAAAAGCGGATCGACGAAGCAGGCCGCGTGCGGCAGCTGAATGACGCGGTTCGCGAGGAGCGTCTTCTGCGAATACTGAATCCGTCCCGTGCCCACCCACGGCCGCACCGGCGTCGCGCCCTCGAAGTGCTGCTTGATGGAAGGGAAGCGCGCGATCATCGAGCGGAACTCTTCCTCGGGCGCGCCCTGCGGCGTTGGGTACTTGCGGCGGTCGAGCATCATGCCCACGCTGGTCAGCGGGTTGGTGGACTCGCGGTGGTTGTTGAACGGGATGATCCAGATCCAGCCGCCGTCGAAGATGTGATGCATCGTGCCGTGGCCGAGAGGCGAGGGCGTGACTTTCTTCTCGAGGAGCAGATCGGCGGGCTTCATGCCGATGAAGTGGTTGTAGATGGCGCGCGTGTTCGTGCGGAAACGCGGCTCGGCGTCGCGCAGATTCAATTGCGTGGAAACGTGGGAGCGCATGCCGCCTGCGTCGACGAGAAAGGCCGCGCGGATCGGCTCACCGTTCGCGACGTTGATCACGATCTCGTCGGCGCCCAACTCGACGTTCGTCACCTTGCACTGCTGTCGAAAGTGCGCGCCGTACTGCACGGCCATCGAGGCGAGATAGGCGTCGGTGTCCTGGCGGAACAGATGCGAGTCGGGACCGAACGGCGGCGTCAGCGTCGGCAGCTGATTCGTTTCCTCCGCGCGATGCTTCTCGCCCTCGCGGTGATACATGAAGGCGAACGACCGCTTCACGCCGCACGCTGAGCTGACGTTGTCGCGCAACGCGTGAAAACTGCCCAGCCAGCCGATCTCGGGAACGCCGTACTTTTCCGCGAGGATGCGCAGGCGCACGCCGGTCTCGGGAATCAGCGACTCGCCGATCGCGAATCGCGGATGCGTGAGCTCCTCGATCAGCAGCGTCCTCAGGCCGTGCTTGGCCAGGATGCAGGCCAGCATCGAGCCGCCAATGCCGGATCCGAGGATTGCCACGTCGTAGCGATGCACGTATGCCACAGGACCTCCGTTGTCGTGAGAGCGTTCAAGTTACTTTTGCGTGCACACACCACTCGTGACGGGGCTCACGCGGAATCTGGTGATTTCCGAGGGGTAGTGAAGGGAAGCGCGGAAGCGTTTCACCGCACGTGCTTTCTTCGCTTCGCGGACGAGGGGCCTCCGGCGGCTGGGGCCACGGGCCCCAGCCCCCGTTTGCGGGCCTGGCCTCCGCGACACTTTGTGTCGCGGAGGCCAGGCCAACCAGCGGGTCCGGGGTCGAGCCCCCGGCCGTCGGAGGCCCCCCGGTCAGCGCAGCGAAGACGGCAACCGCGGCGAAGACAGCAGCTCCGCGAACACGTCCCAGCGCTTCTCCGCATCGCCCTGTGCGCGCGACTCGACGTAGTCGCGGACGAGGTCCTTGCCGAGGTTGTAGTTGATGACGTAGCTGCGGTACTGGTCGAAGAACTTGACCCGCTGCATCGCGCGGGCGGGAGCCATCAGCGCGTACGTCGTCAGCCACTCCGCGGCGTCGCCGGCGGAGATCTCGCCATCGAGATAGCGACGCGCGGCCTCGTTGCCCGCGTATCCCGTGCGCGCCACCAGCTCGTGCACGCGGTAGTAGTGCGCGGCGCGACTCGGATCGAGCTCGGCGATGGGGAAGAGGCGCTCCTTCTCCATCTCCACGCGCTCCTCCGCCGGGAAAGCCACCTCGATCCCGTAGTTCGCGCTCCCCTCGGCGATCAGCGACTGCGCGGAAAACAGCGCGTACACCGAGAACTCCGTCCAGCCGCGATCGCGCACCAGCGTCTTCTCCAGCAGCGAGTTGTAGACGTGGTGTCCCGGATAGCCCTCGTGGCAGGCGAGGTCGATCGCGCGATCGATGAAGATCGGCAGGTCCGTGTTCACCTGAATGAGACTGTTGAAATTGCCCTGGTACCAGTTGTAGCCGCTCCACGACTTGTCGTTCACGTACTCCACCGTGAACGTCTCGCCGATGGGCAGTCCCATGTGCTCGGCGGTCTTGGCGCGGCAGACGTCGATCGCTGCGCCGAACACCGCATCCAGTTTCTCGCGCGGAATGACGAACTGCATGCGAAACGCTTCGACGCGATCGGCGAGCGCGCCTTGGCCGGGCAGCTCGGTTTCGATGGCGGAGTTGAGCTGTTGAAAGTAGTCCTCGCCGTACGTCGGCGCCACGGCGTCGTAGAGCGCTTTCGACTCTTCGTCGAAACGCATCCGCTTTCCGTCGAGCATCTCGGCGCGTGCGATGAGCGCGGAGGTCTGGCGCTTGAGGTAATCGAGGCGCAGCGCTTCCAGCGAATCGATGGGAGCGGGGAGTGAATCGAGCTCGCCGAGGAGCTGCACGGCCGCGTCGTGGATGAAGGGGAGGGTCGGACGCGCGGCGCGCACTTCCTCGCGCCACGCGGCCGGACCATAGAAAGCATCGACGTAATCAGCGTCGTGCTCGCCCATCGAGAGGACGAGCTTCACGTAGCGTTCGGCGGCGTCGTTCATCGCGCCGCATCGTATTACGGCGCGGGGAACTCCACGGTGGTGTCCTGTTCGACGTCGCCGTTGTTTTTCACGACGAACCGCAGCGTGCCGCTCAGGTCGGACTTCGGCACGATCGTGACCGTGAACAGGCGCGGCTGGCGGTCCAGCCGGATTTCGATCGGCATGCCGGCTTTCGTCGCGCCGCGCACCGTTCTCAGCGTCGTACCGGTCTCCGTGTCCACGAACCCGGTGCGAACGAGCAGCTGTCCCTCGGCACTCCGGATCATCAGGCAGTCGACGCGATACCGGCCGCCACCAACCGAGCGAGCCTTCGGCTCGGCGTGCAGCGTGAGCACGATCAGCGACATCGCAACGATGAGTGCTCTCATGGCTTGAACACCTCGATGCCCGCGCCGGTGCGGCGCCAGGCGTAGCCGTTCTCGCGGATGATCTGATCGAAGGCCTGATCCCACGGCATGTCGGTGACGTTCACGTTCACCGAGCCCTGCACCTCCGGCGCGACCTTGATCTCGAGGCCGGTCATCTGACCGAAGACGCGCATGACGTCCTTGATGTCGGCGTTCGAGAGGTTGAGCGAGACCGGCGGGCCCGTCCACGTTTCCGTCGCTTTCGCGCCGGGAGTGGGGAAGTTCGTGGTCGTGTCCTGCACCGTCGTGCCGTGATCGGTCACGACGAGCTGGATCGTGCCGCTCAGGTCCTGCTCCGGCTTGATCGCGATCAGGAAGTCGAGGTCCGCGCCGCCGCCCTGCCGGCCGAAGCGGATCGACGCCGGGATTCCCGGCTGCGTCGTTACCTGCGGCTCGCTGATCGTCTTTTGCGTTTCGGTATCGATGACGCGGAAACGCGCGACGAGCTGGCTGGGATCCTCGAGGCGATGCATCGAGTAATCGATTTGGTACCGGCCGGCGCGGGCTGTCGCGGCCGGCGCGGCGGTAAGCGCGCCCGCGGCGCCGATGCCGGTGAAGACGCCGATCACGGCCACGGCCACGATCAGCGAATGGGAAAACGCGGAGTTGCGGAGCGAGTCGTATCGCATGAGATGTCGAATCCTTTCGTCGAGATGCGCGCTGGCCATGCACGACACCGCGGGAACGCGCGGCGCGAGGAGCGTGCGGCAGATCTTCGCCAGCGCGCCGACGTACGTTTCGGCGGGCAGGGCGACGTCGGCCACGCGCTCGTCACACGCCGCCTCGCGGGCGGCGGCGATCCTGCGGTGGGCCAGCCAGACGAGCGGGTTGAACCAGAACAGCGAACAGGCCACGGCTTCGAGAACGCCGAGGAGGTTGTCGCGGCGGGCCACGTGCGCGCACTCGTGGCAGAGCAGCGACTCCAGCTCCTCGTCGGTCAGCGACTGGCAGCCGTCAGAGGGGAGAATGATCACCGGACGAAGCACGCGCACGACGGCCGGCGCCTCGCACGTGGCGGATGCGATGAGATCGATGCTGTGATGAATGTTCAGGCGCCGCCGGGCCGCGTCGAGCGCGGCGACGGTGCGGGGCGGGGGAGGGGCGGCGGCACGCATGGCGGTGTGCACGAGACGGCGCGTGACGATCCACCAGCGGATGAGAAGGATGGCCGCGACGATGGCCCAGAGCGCGACGATGGGCTTCCACGCACCGCGCTGTGGCGCCGTCTGCATCGCTGCAGCCGGAGCAAAGTTCGGCATCACCTGGATGCCCGCCATCGGCGTGATCTCGTTGCGCTCGAAGAACCGCGCGACGAGCGGCGCGGGGATGGCCAGCGACAGCAATCCGGCCACGAGAATCGCGTGACGCGTGCGCGCGGTGAGGCGCGGAAGCCACGTCGCCACGATCAGGGCCAGCGCCAGGATCACGCTGGACACGACGACGTGCGTGAGAACGTCACCCATCGTCACTTCTTCGCTCCCTTCTTCTTCTTCGCGCCTTCGGCTTCTTCGAGGGCCTTGAGATCGGCAAGGGTGAGCTGGCCGCTCTCCAGCAGATGCGCAACCACGGGCTGCGCGGAGCCGCCGAAGAGGCTGAGCAGCTCGTCGACGACGCGGCGGTACGCGGACGTGCGCGAGACGGCGGGCTCGAACATGAGCGCGTTGCCGATCTTGCGGGTGCGGCGCACGGCGCCTTTCTGCTCCAGGCGCTGGATGATGGTCTGCACGGTGGTGTAGGCGGGACGTTTCTTCTCCGAAAGGGCGTCCATGACCTCGCGGACGGAGGCTTCTTCGAGGCGCCAGAGGACGTCCATGATCTCGAGCTCGAACCGGGTGAGTTGGATACGCATCGCGTAGTAGAATCTACGACACGCGTAGTAGGTTGTCAAGAGGGGCACGGATTTCGAAGATCACACTTCACCGTATGGCCTTCTGTCGAAAATGCGGTGCAGAGTTAGCCTCGGACGCGCAGTTCTGCGCGCGGTGCGGGACGCCGGTCGCTCTCGCTCCCGCACCGCCCGTCGCTCCCGCTCGCCCCCCCGCCCCCGTCGCTCCGGCTCGTGCCTCCGCGCGTCCTGCTCCCGAGGCGCGTTCACGCTGGTGGATCGCGCCGGCCGCCGTCGTGGGACTGGTCGTGCTCGCCTGGCTGCTCCTGGCCGGATTGCCTTTCGGCCGGAAAGAGCCGGCGCGCGCGCCCGCCCCGCAGACGGAGACGATCGCGGAGGCTCCGCCTCCTGCGTCTTCCTCGACGCTCGTCGAAGTGCCGCCGGGAAGCGCGGACGACTCGTTCGAGATCGCCACGACGACGACGTCGTCTCCTCTCCCGGCCGCTACCGCTACCGAGGCGCCACCGGCCGCCACCGCCACCGTGGCGCCACCGACCGCGACCACCGCGCCGCTCCCGACGCGCTCCACGCCACCCCCGACGCGCTCCGCGCCGCCCCCGACGCGCTCCGCGCCGCCCGCCGCGGCGGTGCGGCCTCCGCCCGTCGTGGTCTCCCAACCGCGCCCCCTGCCGCCACCCGTTCGTGTCGTCCCGCCACCCTCCCGCGCCGCGGAAATCTCAGGCGATGAAGCGGCGGCGATTCTGCGCAACTACGTCCGCTCGACGCGCTACTACGACGTGGCCGGCGAATGCATCCGCGTGGAAAACCGCGGCTACCGCAACGTGGGCTTCAACCTGGAGGTGTGGCACTCCTGCGCCGGCGGCGGCGCGTCGCGCCTCCTCGGCCGCTGGCGCGTGGACTCGAAAACGCGCGAGGTTTTCCGGCAGCGCGAGGATGGGCGGTATCTGCGGCCGTGAGCGTGGGAGCCCCTGGAGCTGGCGCGGCGCTTCGGGCGCGGTGCCGGTCATGGGCGCTGACCTGTCACGTCCGAAGGCGCGGGCGCTGAAGCTGTCGCCACCCTTCGCTGCGCGCAGCTTAGCGGTGCAACTGCCGCACGATCGTGAGCCGCGGTCCGGCGCAAAGTGACCGCCGCCCCGGTGTGCCATCGCGCGGCGAAGAGCAGCGCGTTCGGCAATTTTGCGCACGCCCCTCGCGTTCCTCTCGCCCGTGGTTGACAGGACCGGAAGCGGTCCGTATCGTGACCACCCGTTGAGCGCGGGCCCGTAGCTCAGTGGTAGAGCAGTTGGCTTTTAACCAATTGGTCGTAGGTTCGATCCCTACCGGGCTCACCACACCGCGCAAATACGTCCCCATCGTCTAGAGGCCTAGGACATCGCCCTTTCACGGCGACAACACGGGTTCGAATCCCGTTGGGGACGCCACGCGGAACGGCGCCCGCGCAGGTTGCTCCTCCTCACGGCACGCGCGACTCACCCTCACGTTCCCGGTCTTTCGCAATTGCGCTTTCGGCAGGCGCGCCAGCATCTCGTGCATGGGATGAGGAAGAAGGCGCCGCCGGCGTCGCTCGGCGCGGCGCAGTAGAAGAGCAGGTAGCGCGGCGGTTCGGCGTCGCAGGCGCACTCGCAATGCTGAGGCACGGCGGCGTGGCTAACGTTTGCCCGTGGCATTGCGCTCGAGCTTGATGTTGATGATCGGCGACGATGGATCCCACGGCTTGCCGAATCGGCGCGCCAGCGAGAGGAGGCTGGCATTCGTGAG
>DATLBM010000129.1:0-4147 GCA_035526885.1 Thermoanaerobaculia bacterium
CACCAGCATCGCGATCGCCACGACGACGATCGGCTGCATGCCTCCCAGCCAGCGGCGGTCCCACGCCCGTCCACCCACCAGCATGGCCGGTACGGCGATGACGCCGAAGCAGAACGCCATCGTCACGAGCGCGGCCGCGGCTTTTCCGATCCACAACGCCGCGGGGTGCAGCGGCTTGGCGAAGTAGAACGACAGGCGCCGCTCGCTGAGATCGCGCGTGAGCACGGTGATGCCGAGGGTCAGGGCGGTGCCGAGGCCGATGCAGACGGCGATCGCGCCGCCGACGATGGCGATGACGTCGCTGCGATGCTGGCGTGCGCTGGGCAGCATCGTGGCGATGAACGGCACCGCGGCCAGCACGATGCAGGCGGCGAAGAGTCGCGAGCGCTCGCGCAGCTCACGGGTGAAGATGGTGACGGCGGCGCTCATCGCTGCTCCTCCCCTGCCACGGCAATGAAGATTTCCTCGAGCGTCATGGGCACGGATTCCGAGGTTTCGGCCGCGTCGCGGAAACGCTCGAATGCAACGTCGTCGTAGTCGGTCACGATGGCCTCCGTTCCGGTGCCCCACGCGCGCGTCGACGCCGCCGTCATGGCCAGCGCCGCGGCCGGCGCACCGGCGTAGCGCACGCGCCGGAAGCGCGCTTTGAGATTTTCCAGTTCGTCGTCGAGCACGAGCTTTCCGTTCTGCAGCACGCCGACGCGGTCGGCCAGCGTCTCGATGGCGGAGAGATCGTGCGTGGTGATGAAGACGGTCAGACCGCGCTCGGCCATGTCCGCGATGACTTCCTCGAAGAGCGACTTGCGGGCGACGACGTCCAGCCCGAGGGTGGGATCGTCGAGGACGAGCAGCTTCGGCGACGTGGCCAGCGCCAACGCCAGCGCCACCTGCTTCTTCTGTCCCTTCGACAGATCGGCGTACCGCGTCTTCGGCGAGATGGCGAAGCGGTCGACGCGCGAGTCGAACGCGGACTGCGTCCAGCGCGAATAGAGCCGCGACGTCAGCCAGCCGAGGTCTCTCACGCGCATCTCCGGCGGCGCGTCCGCTTCCTCGCTGACGACGCCCACGCGATCCATGAGGCGCGCGCGGCGACGCCACACATCCTCGCCGAACAGCGCGATCGTGCCGGCGTTCGGCTGCAGCATTCCCAGCAGCGCGCGGACGAGCGAGGACTTGCCCGCGCCGTTGCGCCCGAGGAGCGCGTAGACCGAGCCTTCGGCCACCGCCAGCGACACGCGATCGACCGCGGTCTTCTTTCCATAGCGGACGGTGACGCCGTCCGCAACCATGACGTTCATGACTTTCTCCTGTGCTCGCGCACCAGGCGTTCGTAGGTGTGGTCGAGCTCTCCCCGCGCGTCGTCGAGCGAGGCCCCGACCGCGAGCGCGGTGCCGGCGTAGCGCGTGGCCGCGTCGCGCAGAGCCTCGTTCTTCTCGGCCTTCCGGAGCCGCTTCGGCGCTTCGGCGACGAAGGTCCCCTCCCCGCGCCGCACGGCCAGCACACCGTCGTCGGTGAGCCGCTGATAGGCGCGCGCCACCGTGTTCGGGTTGACGCGGAGGTTCTGGGCCAGCTCGCGGACGGAAGGGACGCCGGAGCCCGGCTCGAGGATCCCGAGGGAGATCATCCGGCGCATCCCTTCCTCGATCTGTCTCCAGATCGGCGAGGCATCCGAGGGGTTGATGTCGAACACTACTCGAGGCTCCAGGAGCGGAAGAGCCAGCGGGCTTCGTTGGTCATGACGGCGTCGTCGCCGAAGGACCTGGCGCGGCCGGGCGTGGACCACGTCGCCTCGTCGAAGGCGCCGTCCGCGCCGGCGCTGACGAGGCGGAAGCCGTCGCCGTTGCGCTGGTAGCGGTATGGATTGCCCCACGCGTCTTTCGCCGGCGCGACCAGCATGTACTTGCCCTCCAGCTCTTTGCGCAGACCGTCGATGTTCGGCGCGGCGGGATAGGCGTCGTGGTGATCGTGGGCGTAGGCCTCGAGGGCGGTGCGCCAGGACATCATGTCGGACATGGTCCAGCGGGCGCGCTCGGCGTCGGTGGGCACGTAGGCGGCGCCCGAGAGGACCAGGGTGAGGGTGGCGAGAAGGATTCTGTTCATGTGCGTTGCGCTCCGATTCACTGTATTAGATGGCTAATACAGTAAGTCGGTGCAGCGCGTTCGTCAAGGGGTGCCGCGAATTTTTCCCGGCTACTGCCGCAGCACCCACTCGTCGGGATCGAGGACTACGTCCTCCGGTCGCGACTCGCTGTCGATCTCGAAGTGCTCGTCCCGCTCGTCGATGACCACGCGCTCGCGCCGCGCGCCGGCGGCGTCGCGCACCTCGACGGTCAGAGGCGTGCGGAAGACGGTGCCGCTCTGGGTCTGCTTCACCTCGAGGAAAACCTTGCCGCCGTCCCAGCGCCACTTCGCGTCGAAGACGGGATGGCCGGGCTGGTAGATCCATTGGCGGAAGAACCACTCCAGCGGTTGTCCGGCGTGGCGCTCCATGATCGTGCGCAGTCCGGCCGTGGAGGTGTTCCCGTCGCGGTAGGTGGCGTAGTACTCGCGGATGCCGGCGAAGAAGGCCTCGTCGCCGATGACGCCGCGCAGCATGTGCAGCACCCACGCGCCTTTCTGGTAGTTGAGGCGATTGAGGAGCCTGGGCAATTCGGCGATGGAGGGATCATGGATGGGCTGCGCGTCGACGTGCGCGTCGAGGTAGGTCTGGCGGCTGGCGGCCATCATGGTGCGCAGCGCGGAAACGCCGGACGCGCGCTCGAAGTACAGCGCCGCGAAGTAGGTCGCGAATCCCTCGGAGAGCCACAGGTCGTACCAGTCGTTCTGCGAGACGGAGTCGCCGAACCATTGATGCGCGATCTCGTGCGCGACCAGCCTTTCCAGATCGGCCTCGCCGTCGATGCGCTTCTCATCGAGGAAAATGGCGCTGGCGTTCTCCATCCCGCCGAAGCGAGTGGACGACTCGACGATGGCCAGCTTCTCGTACGGATAAGGGCCGATCGTTTTGCCGAAGAAGTCGAGGATCCCGGTGACGCGGCCGAACTGCTTTCCGTTGGCGCGGTCTTTCGGGTAGAGGTAGTACGCGACGGCGACGCCGTCATCTTCTCCGGCGTGCACGACCGCGAACTGCGTCGCGCCGACGACCATGCAGTGCACGGGAATGGGCGTGGCCTCGTGCCACCGCCACTGCTTCGTGCCGTTCTGCAGGCTCACGGTCTCGAGGAGCGTGCCGTTGGCGATGACGTCGAAGGCGTCGGGCGCGGTGACGGTGAAGTCGACGCTGGCTTTGTCGGAAGGATGATCGATGGACGGGAACCAGTAATGCGCGCGGTTCGGCCAGTTGTCCGCGAAGACGCCAAAGTCGCCGTGCTTGTTCGCGCGCAGCACGAGGCCGTCCGCGGGACTGCCGTGATAGGCGACGCGCACGCGGAAGGGTGTCTTGTCGGCGCGCTTGACGGTCACGGTGAGGTGGCCTGACGCGGCGTAGGCTTCAGCCCGCGCGCCGTTCACGGTCACGTCATCGACGGTCAGCTCGCCGAAATCGAGAACGACGGACTGCAACGGCGCGAGCCGCGGCACCAGCGTGAGCTCCGTCGCCGCGCGGATCTCGGTGGAGGCGCGTTGCAGAGTGAGGTCGATGTCGTAGTGGAGGACGTCGACCTGCGCGCTCTGCGCCGCCGCGGAAACGGCGGCGCAGAGAATGAGCAGAAGGCGAACGGCGTCGCGCATGGCGACAGCTTACGCCGTCGCCGTCCTTATGGAATCACCGGTTCCGCTTGCACGGGCTCGGAAGTGCGAATGTCCGCGGCGTACGGCACCGCGGACGCTCCGATGGCTGCGAGCTCGTTGGCGGCGGCCGCGGCATTCGACGCGTTCGTCGGCGTCTGCTCGTACGCGCCCACGATCTGCCACAGCGGCGAGGAGACGGCGGCGAACGTCTTCCGGTCGTACAGGGTGTTCGCGGAGATGAACCACATCGTCACCGACCCGTCGGGCGCGACCACGGCCGGAGCTTCGCTCGATGGATGTAACGCACTGCGCGTGGGCACCGGCTGCACTACAGCGCGAGCGCCGTGAGGACCGCGAGGATGGTTTTCATGGGGTATGGGTCTCTCCCGGGGCGTCGAACGTGGCAGGGAGAGCACCG
>DATLBM010000130.1:0-4173 GCA_035526885.1 Thermoanaerobaculia bacterium
GGGCGGGCTTTAGCCCGCCCCGACGGGCTGAAGTCGTGGTCAGACGTAGGGCGGGCTTCAGCCCGCCCCGACGGGCTGAAGTCGTGGTCAGACGTACGACGGGCTTCAGCCCGCCCCGACGGGCTGAAGCCGTGGCCAGACGTAGGGCGGGCTTTAGCCCGCCCCGACGGGCTGAAGCCCGTCGTACGTTGTGCCAATGCAACGAGAAGAAGAGCCACCGCGATCACCAGACAAACGACGAGGAACGGCGTGATGCCGACGTACGTGATGACGCGTGCGTCGGCGCCGCGGCGCAGGAACGGGAAGTAGTACGCCGCCGACGATCCGGCGTCGTTCGCGCTGACGGTGCCCGCCGACCGGTACGGATAGACGATGTATCCGAGCATCCACGTCGAACCGATGGCGACGCCGAGAAGACCGGTGAGCGCGGCGGTCCGGACGTCGCGCCATCGCGCGAACGCAGCGGCGACCGCGACGCCGCTCAGCAAAACGAGCGGCACGACGATGCCCGGATGCACGGCCGCGATTGCCGCGGTGCAGAAGAGATATCCGCTCAGATGCCAGCGACTGCGCTCGCGAAAGTACGAGAGCAGGAACATCGCCGCGGGAAAGAGAAAGACCAGCGCCAGCTCCTGCGGCAGCGTCGCGGTCTGCCGCTGGAAGACCGTGGCCAGCACGTCGAACTCTCCGTACGTCGGAGGAATCGCGGCGTACGGCGTGGCCACGAACTGGCGCGCGTCCTCGATGCGGTCCGTGGCCACGCTCCCGCCGAGGAGAAAGTACTGCGCGCCGCCGCCGAGCATGGTCGCGAAGAGCGCCCCCGCCACGATGCCCGCGGTGAGATTGCGCGTCAGACGCCGCGCGGTATCCGCCGCGGCCAGCGACATCAGCACGCCCGACACGGGCCCGAAGAAGTTCATCAGCAGGATGACGTCGACGTTGGTCAGCTCGCGGATCGACATCAACAGGAAATGCATGCCCCGCGGATACGGCCCCCACGCGGGATCGACCTGCCGTCCCTGTTCGAGAAGGCGCATCAGGTAGAGATGCACGTAGGTGTCGGAGAAGCCGAGGTTGGCGGTGATGAAGGGACGGTAGAAGCGGAGCGCGGCGGCGACGAGGACGAGCAGCGTCCAGGCGATGACCTGCGCGCGCGTGGTGCGGTCGGCCGTGCGCATCGACGTGCGCGCGCGGCGCCACGCCCGGCGGATCCGGCGGCGCACGTTCACGCGCCCTTCGAGGGTGTGCAGCGAGAAACGAACGGCGTTGCGATACCAGTCCAGCAGCAATGCGGAGACCGAGCGTCCACTGCGGCGCGCACGCACGACGATGACGAACGTGCCCAGGACGAGGAGCAGCGTGAGCGTGTTGAAGATGTTGAGCAGGGTCAGGAGCTGGCCGGTGATGGTGAGGCCGGCGATCATCGCCGCCGCGCACCACCAGAACCACTGCATCCGATCGAGCGACTCCGGCCTGCGTCGGGCGAGCGCGGGCACGCCCACGAACAGCACCAGGAGCGCCGCCGTGATGCGCAGAACCGCGTCGATGCCGAGCAGCGTGTACATCGTCAATAAGCCGAGTAGTAGTGGTAATCGAGCTCGCCCAGGACGGTGCGCATGGCCCGGGCGGTGAGAAATGCCAGCGTCACGGCGCCGGTCAGCAAACCGAAGACCGCGGACGAGTAGTGAATGGCGCGGCTGCAGATGAAACCGACGGCGACGTTCGCCGCCAGCGCGATGGCCACCGCGCGCACGGCCAGCTCCACCCGCGAGAGCGTGAGCAGGATCAGCACGTTCTGCAGCGCGAACATGAAGATCACGTACGAGATCGCGGCCACGACGAAGACGCGGGCGGTGGTGGCGGCCAGCAGCGCGTCGTGAATCGGGAGCGAGGGGATCTCGCGCAGCCACAACGCCACGGCCACCGACGCCGCCAGCGCAAAGACCGACGTCACGGCCAGGACCAGCGTGCGGCGGCGCTGATCGCCCAGCGCCTGATTGATGAACTGCGCACTGTCGGCACTGCTGATCGCTTTCTCGCGCGGCACGAGCTGTTCGGAAAAGCGCTGCGTCGCGTGCTCGACGATGCCGCTGAGCAGCATCACCACGACCAGCGCCAGGTCCATCCCCAGCTCATAGCGCACGTTCAGCCAGAAGCCGTACGGCGGAAAGTCTTCGCGGCCGGTGGCGGACGTCCACGCGATCACGCGGTCGGCGAAGAGGAAGGTGTTGTACAGGAGGCCGTACAGAAAGAACCGCGAGGTGCTGTAGACGAGCACCGTGAGGCGCGGCGGATTGATCACCGTCGGCCGCGCCGAGGCGCGCGTCATCCTGTTCAGGTTCCAGAGCGCGAGCCCGAAGCTCAAGGAATCGGCGACGAGCAGGCCGATGGCATTCGCGCCGATCGGATTCACCTGCAACACCTTCGCCGCGAACAGCACCACGGCCAGCGCCACGGCGGTCGTCAGCAGAAACAGCCAGGTCTTGCGGACGAGGTACAACAGCGCCCAGTTCAGCCACAGCACCGAAAGCGCGATGTAGTACGCCGCCGCGGTGAGCACCATCGACCACGGCAGCAGCGAGAACAGCGCGTTGACCGCCAGCGCCGGGATGAGCAGCAGCAGCGTCACGCGCAGCGACAGTGCCCACGAGCGCAGCGCCGTCCATCGCGCCAGCCACTGCTCGTCCTGATAGATGTAGAACAGGCCGCGGCGGACGATGGTCTGCATGAAGCCGCCCGTGACGACGTAGCTGGCGATGAATCCCAGCGCGATGGCGCTGCCGGCGCGCAGATCGAGCTCGATCGCGCCCCAGACGCCGTATCCCCACACGAGCATGGTCACGGCCTGCAACGCCATCGGCAGGGAGAAGGTGAGGCCGGTCAGATAGTTTTTCAGGAAGCGTTTGACCGGCGAAACGCGCTCGACGTCCTCCGGCTCGACGTGCGCGATGAGCGCGCCGCTGCGAAAGCCGGCGTAGATGCGCGACGCGAGCTCGAACACGTCGCGCGCGCCGTAGTCGCTGCGAGCATCGGCGTCGCGGATGCCCATGACTTCCAGTTGCGCCGCCAGCTCCCAATGATCTTTGGGGATGCCGATCAGATCGATGACCTGCTGCCCGAGCTCCTGCTCGGCGCCGCGCGGTTCGAGGGCCGCGCTCATCGGGCGCGTCTCCGCGCGCCAGTCGTCGAGTCGTCGAGTCGACGAGTCGTCGAGCAGTGATGCCGGCCAGTCGCCGCCTTGACGACTCGAAGACTCGAAGACTCGAAGACTCGAAGACTCATGCCGCCACGCTCCGATACAACTCCAGGTACCGCGAGATCGTGTGATCGAGCCGGAACTCCTCCATCACCCGTGCGCGCGCTTTCGCGCCGAGGCGCAGCCGCAGGTGCGGATCATCGAGCAGGCGCGCCAGTTCGAACGCGAAGCGCTCGTCGTCGCGCGGTTTGACCAGCACGCCGCAGCCTTCCAGTGCCTCGCCGACGCCGCCCACGTCGCTGGCCACCACCGCCTTCTCGCACGACATGGCCTCGATCACCGAGTACGGGAACGCCTCGGAGATGCTCGTCAGCAGCACGACGTCCGCGTCGCGATACGCGCCGACCACGTCCTCCGTGGCGGTGCCGAGACTGACCGAGTCTTCGACGCCGAGGTGGCGGCGGAGGGCGAGACAGCGCTTGAAGTACGTGTCGTCGGCGACCGCGCCGTGCACGGTGAAGCGCACGCGCGGATGCGTGGTCTTCAGACGGGCGGCGACGCGGAGCAGCGTCTCGATGTCTTTCAACGGATCGATGCGCGCGGTGGCCACGACGTGCAGATCGCCGTGCAGCTTCGGCGCGGCGGTGAAGAGATCGGGATCGACGCCGTTGTGGATGACGCGGATCTTCTCCTGCGGCGTCGCATGCGCCACTTCCCAGCGCGTGTTGTAGTGGCAGACCGGCGCCACGACGTCCGCGAAGTGATAGTTCGCGCGCACCACCGCGGTGATGAGATTCATCAGGAACTGCTTGCAGAAGAAGAGGCGGTGGAATCGCGAGAGAAACAGATACTGCTCGCGCAGATAGACGCCGTGCTCGGTGAGGATCATCGGCGTGCCGTGGCGGACGCGCGCGGTGATGCACGGAATGGCGCAGAACGCCGCGGCCGTGCTGTGCGTCAGGGAAGTCCGCGGCAGC
>DATLBM010000131.1:0-3474 GCA_035526885.1 Thermoanaerobaculia bacterium
CGCTCGCGCGGCGCGTGGCGGCCGCGCAGCTGATCGCGTGCAATGCAGCTGACGCGGCCCGCGTGATCCCCGGTTCCTTCGAGCGTCACGTTTTGCGTGCGCGGCGCGTGGCGGCCGCGCAGCTGATCGCGTGCAATGCAGCTGACGCGGCCCCGCGTGATCCGCTGCTCCTTCGAGCGTCACGTTTCGCGTCCGCCGCGCATGCCCGCCGCGCAGCTGATCGCCAGGCCGCCGACGTTCAGCCGCGCTCCGCGCCGGCTGCAACGCGGCGAGCGACCGCAGCGCCAAAGGCGCCTGCGAGTCGCATGATATAAACCGCGTCGCATGCCCGACCCCAAGTATCACCGCATCCTTCTCAAGCTCTCCGGCGAAGCCCTCATGGGCGGGCGGCGGTCGGGCATCGATTCCGACGTCCTCTCCGACGTCGCCGACGAAGTCGCGGAAGTACAGCGCCTGGGCGTGCAGGTGGCCATCGTCATCGGCGGCGGCAACATCTTTCGCGGCGTCACCGGCGCCACGCAGGGCATCGATCGCGTGGCCGGCGATCACATGGGCATGCTGGCCACCGTGATCAACGCGCTCGCGCTGCAGGACGCGCTCGAGCGCCGCAACGTCCCCACGCGCGTCACCACCGCCATCACCATGGCCGAAGTCGCGGAGCCTTTCCTGCGCCGCCGCGCCATCCGTCATCTCGAAAAGGGGCGCGTGGTGATCTGCGCCGCCGGCACCGGCAATCCCTTCTTCACCACCGACTCCGCGGCTGCGCTCCGCGCCGCCGAGTTGAAGTGCGACATCATCTTCAAGGCCACGAAGGTCGACGGCATCTACACCGCCGATCCGAACAAGGATCCGAACGCGCAGCGCCTGCCGCACGTCACGTATCAGCGCGTGCTCGCCGAGCGCCTGGAGGTGATGGACGCCGCCGCCATCGACCTCGCGCGCGGCAGCTCCATTCCGATCTACATCTTTTCTCTCCGCGAGAAAGGCAACATCAAACGTGCTCTCCTCGGAGAGGACGTCGGTTCCATCGTTTCAGATGAGGAGATGAACGAGCGATGAACGATGAACGATGAACGATGAACGATGAGCAAAAGGCGGCTCTCCGTTCATCGTTCATCGCTCATCTCTCATCGCCGAGGTAATTATGCCGATCAACTCCGTCATCACTGACGTCAAACACCGCATGGACAGCTCCATCCAGTCGCTGCATGCGCACTTCAAAACGCTCCGCACGGGCCGCGCGAACGCCGCCATGCTGGACAGCATTCACGTCGATTACTACGGCACGCCCACGCCGCTGGCGCAGGCCGCCAGCATCAAGGTGCCCGAGCCGGCGCTGCTGGTCGTCGAGCCGTGGGACAAGTCGATGGTCGCTCCCATCGAGAAAGCCATTCGCACCGCCGACCTCGGATTCAACCCCGCCTCCGACGGCAAAGTCATTCGCGTGCCGGTGCCCGTGCTCACCGAAGAGCGCCGCAAAGAGCTCGTGAAGAAGGCGCATGGGATGGCCGAGGAAGCGCGCACCGCGATTCGCCAGGTGCGCCGCGACGGCAACGAGAAGCTCAAGAAGATGCTCAAGGGCAGCGAGATCTCCGAGGACGACGAGAAGCGCGCTCTCGACGAGATCCAGAAGCTCACCGACAAGCACATCGACGATGTGGCCAGTGTGCTGAAGCAAAAAGAATCGGACATCATGGCCGTTTGACGCTCGCGAGGCTCGCCAATTGAGAATTGTGAATTGTGAATTGAGAATGACATGAGACGCCTCGCGTGCGCTCGGCGAATTGAGAATTGCGAATTGTGAATTGAGAAAGACATGATGAACGCCGCTCTGCAATCCTCCAGCATTCTCAATTCTCAATTCTCAATTCTCAATTCACGAGAGGGCGCGTGAGCGACCTCGTAGTGATCGTTCCGGCGGCCGGAGCCGGTTCCCGCTTCGGCTCCGGCATCCCCAAGCAGTTCCAGCAGCTGGCTGGCAAGCCGCTCGTGCAGCACGTGATCGAGCGCTTCCTGCTCGACGAGAACGTGACGCGCGTGGTCGTGCCGGTCGCGGAGGTGCTGCTGGCGTCGGTGAAGAACAGCGACCGCGTGTCATTCGTCGCCGGCGGCGCGACGCGGCAGCAGTCCGTGATCCACGGCCTGGCCGAATGCGAGGACGCGGAGCTGATCGCGGTGCATGACGCCGCGCGCCCGCTGTTCAGTGCCGCGATCTTTCACGCCGTCATCGACGCCGCGCGCGAAGTGGGCGCGGCGCTTCCGATCATCCCTGTCGCGGACACGATTCACGTGATGAACGCCGACGCCACGGTCGCGCAGACGCTCGACCGCGCCATGCTCGGCGCGGCGCAAACGCCGCAGTGTTTCCGCGCCCAAATCCTTCGCGACATTCTCGATCGCGCGCAACGCGAGGAGGTGGAAGGCACCGACGAAGCCGGCCTGGCCGTGCGCTTCGGCTACACGGTGCGCGGCGTTCCCGGCGATCCGCGCAACCTCAAGATCACCGTGCCCGAGGACCTGGAGGTCGCGGAGTCGTACCTGAGGCAGTGGAGCGAGGCGTGATCCGCATTGGTCAAGGTGTTGACATTCATCCCTTCGACACCAGCCGCCCCCTGATCCTCGGCGGCGTGCGCATCAGCGAATCCGGCGGCCTGTCCGGTCACTCCGACGCCGACGCCGTCCTCCACGCCATCACCGACGCCCTCCTCGGCGCCGCCGGCGCGGGCGACATCGGCCACTACTTTCCCTCGACCGACGAGCGCTGGCGCGACGCCCACTCCGCGCGTTTCGTGCACGAGGCCATGCGCATCATCGACGAGATGGATGCGCAGATCGCGAATGTCGACGTGACCATCATCGCGCAGCAGCCGAAGCTCTCTCCGCACCGCGAGGCCATGGCCGCGTCGATCGCGCAACTGCTCGCGGTGCCGCAGGGTCACGTCAACGTGAAAGCCACGACCACCGATCACCTCGGGTTCATCGGCCGGGGCGAGGGGATCTGCGCGATGGCCATCGTGCTGGTGGTGGGAAAGTGAGCGTGCGCGTTCGCTTCGCGCCTTCGCCGACAGGACACCTGCACGTCGGCGGCGCGCGCACGGCCATCTTCAACTGGCTGTACGCGCGGCGTCACGGCGGCACGTTCATCATTCGCGTCGAGGACACGGATCAGGCGCGCTCCACACGCGAGTCCGAGCAGATGGTGCTCGACGATCTTCGCTGGCTCGGGCTGGAATGGGATGAGGGTCCGTATCGCCAGAGCGAGCGCCTCGATCTCTACGCGCGCATCGGGCGCGAGCTCCTCGCGCGTGGTGCCGCGTACCGCTGTTACTGCACCGAGGAGGAGCTGGAGGCGAAGCGGAAGCAGGCGGAGATCGATGGGCGTCCGCCGCACTACGACCTCAAATGCTGGATCGATCGCCGCGAGGACGACGCGCCGCACGCGATCCGCTTTCACGTCCCCGGCGATGGCGACGT
>DATLBM010000132.1:0-5344 GCA_035526885.1 Thermoanaerobaculia bacterium
GCGCGGCTGGCGCGCGCGGCGCTGCTGGAAACGCGGCCGCGGCGCGATCTCTGGTTCTCCGCGCGCTCGCTGCGCATCCTCGCGTGCACGAGCACGTGCGATCTCGCCCGCGCGGCGCGACTCCTCGGCGCCGCCGACGCCATGCTCCGCGCCATCGGCACGCGCATGCTCGTCCACGAGAACATCGAGCACGAACGCCTGCTGTCGCAGTTGCACGGACACGAAGACCAACTGGTGCAAGGCGCACAACTGTGCTTCGACGAAGCAACCGAGCTCGCACTCGCCGAGCCGGCAAACCGCCAACCGTCAACCGCCAACCGCCAACCCACGCTCCTGCACATCGCCGATCTCGGCCCGCTGCGCATCGAGTTGAGCGGACAGCCGCTCGCCGGCGAAGGCCGTGCCTCGCAGCGCGCGCGGGAACTGCTCGTATTTCTGGCCGCGCATCCGCCGGGACCGACGAAGGAGGAAGTGGGCGTCGCATTCTGGCCCGACGCGACGACCGACCAGGTGAAGAACTCCTTTCACGTCACGCTGCACCGCTTGCGCAAGCTCCTCGGCGGCGCCGAGGCGGTGGTCGCGGAAGGCGCGCGCTACGCGATCGGCATCCCGCACATCGCGGACTCGCGCCGCTTCGAGAGCGAGCTGACGGTCGCGCTGCGCAAGAACGACGTCCCTGCGATCGAGTCCGCGCTGGCGCTCTATCACGGCGATTTTCTTCAGGGCGAGGACGCGGGCGAGTGGTGCCTGCCCATCCGCTCGCGACTGCGCCAGCTCCACATCCGCGGCCTGTTCGCCCTCGGCCAGGCGCTCGAGGGGCGCGGCCGCTACACCGACGCCGCTGAAACCTACTCGCGTGTCGTCACCCGCGACCCGTTCCACGAGCCCGCCGCCCGACAGCTGATGATCTGCCGCGCACGTCTCGGCGAGCGCAGCGCGTCCCTCCACGTCTACCGCCAGCTCGAGCAACGCCTGCGCGAGGATCTGCAAGCCGCGCCCGAGCCGGAGACGGCGACGCTGTATCAGAGGTTGCGGGCCAACGAAGTGGTGTGACGCTTTCGTGAACGCCCCCGTGTAATCGCCCCGGTAAACCCCCGGTAATCGCCTCTTCCTACCTTGCACAGCGACACAAGCAACGGAGGAGACGATGACCAAACGGGAGAAGCTCACCACCACCATCGCGGCCATGATCGCAGCGGTCGCCGTGATCGCCGCGGCCAATACCTCGAAGCCCGCGCAGGCCTATCCGATGACGCCGAAGGCCATGACCAAAGCCGAGCAGGTCGCGCGCGGCAAGTACCTCGTCACGATCGGCGGCTGCAACGACTGCCACACGCCGTGGATCATGCAGGCCAACGGCAAACCCGGCCCGGACATGAGCCGCGCGCTTTCCGGACATCCGCAGGACTTTCCGATCACCGTGCCGGCGAAGCACACGTCCGATCGTTTCGCCGTGTCCATCGCGCCGACCAACACCGCGTACTCCGGACCGTGGGGCGTGAGCTTCGCGGCCAACCTCACGCCCGACGAGATGACCGGTACCGGCATCTGGACGTTCGACATCTTCAAGAACACGATCCGCAACGGCCGTCACTGGGGCGTGGGACGCCCGCTCAATCCGCCCATGCCGTGGTTCAACTACCGCGAGATGACGGACGAAGACCTGGCCGCCGTCTTCGCCTACACGCGCACGCTCAAACCGATCCGCAACGAAGTCCCGCAGCCGCTGCCGCCTGCTGAGGTTGGCGGTTGACGGTTGGCGGTTGGCGGGGGACCTCCCGACCGCCACCGCCACGACGCTCCACGCAACGACGCAACCGATCCAACCAAAAAACCGCCAACCGCCAACCGCCAACCGGCAACCCAAATCGAAAGGACCACCAAGCCATGACCACCAAAAAAACCATCCTCGTCTTCGGAGCCACCGGCGCGCAGGGAGGAAGCGTCGCGCGCAACCTCCTCTCCCGCGGCCAGTACGCGGTCCGTGCCTTCACCCGCAAATCGGATTCGCCCGCCGCGCAAATGCTTCGCGAAGCCGGCGCGGAGATCGTCGAAGGCGATCTCGATGACAAGGCATCCATCCGCAAAGCGCTCGACGGCGTGTACGGCGTCTTCGGCGTCACGAACTTCTGGGAGCACTTCGCGAAGGAAGCCGAGCAGGGCCGCAACATGATTCGCGCTATCGCCGGCTCCGACGTCGAGCATCTCGTCTACAGCTCGCTGCCGCCGATCGCGAAAGCGACGAACGGATTGCTGCGCAGCCCGCACTTCGACATCAAGGCCGAGCACGAAGACCTCATCAAAACGCTGGGCATCCCCGCGACGTTCGTGCACGTGCCGTTCTACTACGAGAACTTCCTCTACTTCTTCCCGCCACGCCCCGCCGGCGACGGCACGTACGCGTTCGGCTTCCCGCAGGGCGAGCGTCCGCTGGCGGCGATGTCGGTGCAGGACGTGGGACGCATCGTCGCGCCGATCTTCGAGCAGCCCGGGAACTACATCGGCCAAGTGCTCAAGCTCGCGGGCGATGAGCTTCGCGCGGCCGACTACGCCGCCGCGATGGCGCGCGCGACGAGCAAAGACGTCCGCTACTCCCACGTCCCCCGCGAGACCTTCGCCGCCCTCGGCTTTCCCGGCGCCGAAGACCTCGCGGACATGTTCGAGTACTACCGCCTGCACATCCCCAGCCGCGTAAAAGACATCGCGACCTGCCGCGCCATCGCGCCGGAGCTCCAGAGCTTCGACACGTGGGTCAACGCCAACGGCGCGCAGCTGCGCGAAATCGTCCGATAATCGCGGACGTGGTCCGCGTCCTCGCCATCCTCCTCATCAGCCTCGGTGCGCTCGCGGATGGGCGTCCGGGGCTGGTCTCCTTTCGCCGCGTCCCGATCCCTGACGAAGTGCCCGCGCATCTGTGCAGCGCCATCGCGCAGGACGCGCGCGGCTTCCTCTGGTTCGGCACCCAGGGCGGACTGGTTCGCTACGACGGCGCGGAGTGGCGCGTCTTCAAAGCGAATCCCAACGATCCGAAAACGCTCGCGGGCAACTACGTGCGCGCACTCCTGGCCGCGCGCGACGGACGTCTGTGGGTGGGCACGTTCAGCGGCGGACTGTCGGTGTTCGATCCGAAGACGGAGACGTTCACGCGGTTCCGCGTCGCGTACGACCGCGTGGAAGGTCTCGCCGAAGATGCAAGCGGCAGGATCTGGATTGCCACGACCGCGGGACTGGACCGCCTAGATCCGCGCACGCAACAAATCGAGCACTTTCGCCACGACGCGAATGACGCGGCGAGCATCGCCGACGATCGCGTGCGCGGTCTGCTCATCGACAGCCGAGGGGCGCTGTGGGTGGGGACGCGCGAGGGATTGCAACGCTGGCTCGGCGAAGGCCGCGGATTCGCGCGCGTCGCGCCGGAGCTGGCGGGACAGTACGTCATTCGCCTGTACGAAGACCGGCGCGGCGACGTGTGGATCGGAACCGAGGATCACGGCGCCGCGGTCTTGCGCGTTGACGGCACGCTGCACCGCATCGCGCCGCGTCCCGCCGACCCGGACGGACTCAGTCACTACTGGGTCTACGGATTCGCGGAAGGTCCGAATGATGAGATGTGGATCGCCACGTTCGGCGGAGGTGTCGACGTCGCGGACACGCGCACGCTGCGCATCATCGATCGCCTGAAGACCGACGCGTCGCTGCCGGACACCATCGGCGCGGACCGCGTCGGCGCGGTGTTCCGCGATCGCACGGGCCTCATGTGGGTGGGCACCTGGGGCGAGGGCATCGCGCGACACGATCCGCGTACGCGCGCGTTCCGCTCGCTGCGTTTCAGCCCCGATCGTCCCGACGGACTCACACACGCCGCCGCCGTGCGGGCCATGGAGATGCACGACGGGACGATCTGGGTGGGCACGAACGGCAACGGCATCGACGTCTTCGATCGCGAGCTGCGCCGCGTCGGCGGACATCGTCCCGGCGCGAACGGACTCACCGACGGCGCCATCACCTGCCTCGGACAATCGAGCGACGGCACGATCTGGGTGGCCACGCTGAACTCGATGCTGCATCGCCTGCGCCCTGGCGCGACGCGATTCGAAGTCGTGCCGGCGGAGCGATTGCCGGGAGGTCCGATTCGCGCGATGGCGTTCGACGACGAGGGCACGTTATGGATCGGCGCGGCGGAAGGGATGGCGCGCATCGATCCGAATGCGCTCACGTCGCGCGTCTACAAACGCTGGCCGGGCGCGGGGAAGTCATCGCCGGCGATCGAGTCGATCGTCCTCGCGAACGGCACCGTGTGGGCGGGCAGCGACAACGGTCTGTACGCATTCGATCCGCGCACCGAGTCGGCGAAGCGTTTCGCGAAACCGCAACTGCCGGAGAACTGGGTTCCCGATCTCATGCTGGCGCGCGACGGCCGTCTCTGGATCGGCACCGCCGGCGGCGCCGTCACTTTCGACCACTTCGAGCGCCACACAGCGGCGCCTGCCGAAGCGTTGATCGAAGACGCGGACGGCAACGTGTGGATCGGCCCGCGCCTGCGCATCTCGGCGAAGAACGTCCGCGAGCTCGGGCCCGCGGACGGCGTGGCCTTCCGCAACTTCTTCATCGCCAGCCGGAGTCGCATGCGCGACGGGCGGCTGTTGTTCGGATCACCGGAAGGCCTGCTCGTCGTCGATCCGCGAAGGATTCCGCCGCGGCGGAGCGATGCGCCGATCGCTGTCGCCGCGCTGCAGATCGATGGGAAAGCGCGACCCGCGCTGGATTCGCTGACGCTCTCCTCGCGCGAACGGAGCTTCGCGCTCGACGTCGCGCCGCTCGATTTCGCGGCGCCGCGCGCGCCGATCCGCTATCGGCTGGAAGGGTTGGACGACGAATGGGGATCGACGCAGCGCTCCATTCATTACAGCCGCCTCCCGCCCGGGCACTACACGCTGCACGTGATGAACGGCACGCGCGAGCTGCGATTGCCGGTGACCGTGGAGCCAGCGTGGTATCAGACCTGGCTCTTCCGCGCGTTCGCCGCGATCGTGGCGCTGGCGCTGTTGTACGGCGCGTATCGCCTGCGCGTGCGCCGGTTGCGCGCGCGGGAGCGGGAGTTGGAGAAGCTCGTCGCGGCGCGCACGCAGCAGCTGGAAACGGCGTACGCGCAGATCGAGGAGGCGAGCCTCACGGATCCGCTCACGGGCCTGCGCAACCGCCGCTTTCTCGAGCAGTCGATCGCGGCGGATCTCGACCTCTCCGCGCGCGGCCACGGCGACCTGGTGGTGCTGCTCATCGACCTCGATCACTTCAAGAACGTGAACGACACGCACGGCCACGCCGCCGGCGACGCCGTGCTCGC